>CANJMX010000138.1 GCA_947475125.1 Actinomycetota bacterium | reverse complement strand
GGCCCACCCTGCTGCTGTTGCACGGCCGCGGTGGTGGTGAGCATGACCTGGTGGGCGTGGCCGAGGCCGTAGCGCCCGGCTGGGGAATCATCGCTCCACGGGGTCCTGAGGCGGAAGGGGGAGGCCATGTCTGGTTCACCCACCATGCCATCGGCGTGCCGGTGATCGAGAGTCTCGACGTGCGTCTGGGCGAGACGGCCGAGGTCGTCGCAGGACTGGCCGCAGATGCCGGTGTGACGGGGCCAATGGTGGTGATGGGATTCTCAAATGGCGGCATGATGGCCGGGGCGCTCGCCTGCGCTCGCCCCGATCTGGTGGGCGGCGTCGCCCTGCTGTGCAGCGCCTATCCACTGCCCCCGCACATCTACGCCATGGGCGGGCTCGCCACAATGCCCATGGTCGCCCTCTCCGGCGGGGCGGACCCATTCCATTCACCCGACGTGCATGCGGCGGGTGTGGCGGCATACCGGGCCGCCGGTGCGTGCGTAAGTGAAACCATTGATACGGCGGGGACGCACAGTGTTACGCCAGAACATGTCCGGATTCTTCGAAAGTGGCTTGAGGGCTGGGAATCGGACGTTTTTCGGGGCTGAACGCGTCCGAGCGCGTTCGTACACTTGCGAACATGCGTTCTCACCACCAAAGCAAGCGGCCCGCTGGTGCCGCACAGCTCAGGCTCATCACCACGCCGGATGACACCCGCGAGGTCATATCGCCCGTCCGCAGGCCCCGCGCATCACGCGCCGGGCGCAACCTGCGCATGGCGGAGCGCCTTGATCAGATCGCGATTGACGCGCAGCGCGAGGCCGCCGAGGCCGTTATGGCCCACGACGACGTGAGCGCTCGCGAGTTACTCGATCGTGCGAGTGCCGCCAGGCGTGCTGCTGCCCTGCTGCGTGCGGGTCCATCGGGCGTCCGCGACCTGCTCGCCTCGTAGCAATCGCAGTGCGTCGTGCGGCATTAGTATGCTCGGCGCGTTCCCCTACCCGAGGTTGACAACCGTGATCTTCCGGAGCCGCACTCGCACCCTGGTCACCGCAGCAGCCGTACTCGCGCTGGCCGCCATTCCGCTGACCGGCTGCGGAGGGAGCGACTCCAGCCCATCCGCCGATACCTCCGCGGCGGCCGCTGCCGGATCCGGTGCCGACACCGCCGCCGTTGACACCGCGGCCACGGATGACACATCCACCGTTAGGTACGCCGACCTGCGCGACCAACTGACGAGCCTCGGGGCCGAGCTCAACACGTTCTGGAAGGCGAATCTGGGCGACGCCGGTACCTGGAAGGACTCTGTCGTGAAGGTCGTAGAGACCGCCGGCCAAACTGCCTGCGGCCAGATAGACGCCGACTCCGGCCCGGCGTACTGCGAGGGCGACGCAACGATGGTGCTACCCATCGCCTTCTTCCGCGACCGCCTCATCGGCGCCACCGACCAGGGTGGCAACGACGCTGCCGTGGCGGCGGTGGTGGCCCACGAGTTCGGGCATCACGTGCAGGCTCTGAGCGGCATCTTAGAGGCCACCAGAGAGGCCGTCGCGAAGAACCCCGACGCGGCCAACCTCATGTCCGTAGCCAAAGAGCTGAGTGCCGACTGCCTGATGGGCGCCTGGATGTCGACGGCACGGGACGATGGACGCATTGAGGACGGGGATATTGACGAGGTGCTCGGGGCGCTTACGCGCATCGGCGACGATAGCCTCACCGCCGACTCCGGCCAGGTGGCCGACGCCGCCACGTTTGACCACGGCACCTCTGCCCAGCGCGAGTACTGGTTCGCAGAGGGCTACGACACAGGCGACGTGGAGAAGTGTGGCGTCATGTACGACGACCTCCTCAACGGCACGCTGGAGAAGGAGCTGAAGGCCGGCGCCGACGCCGTGAACAGCAGCACCACGCCCTAGATCAGGCGGCCCCTCCGGGGATCCACACGTAGGTGCAGTTTCTGCACCGGCGCACATCCTGGCCGATGTCCTCCGAATCGCGCTCCCCACACGTGGGACAGCACGGCTGAGCCTCTGCCGCATCATCACTCATGCGCCGAGGCTAGCGACACGATGCGCAAATGGGCGCGCCGAGGGTCATCCCCGGCTACGGTCCATGGCGTGACCTCACGTGCGGACACCGGTCTCTGGGCCGATCTGCTGCTCACCCCGGAGACCGTCACCCGCACGGTCACCGGTGCCGACGGCTTCGACGATGTCGCTGCGCTGCTCACCGCACCCGGTGTGCGGAGGGTCGTCGTCACTGGCAATGGCGCGCAGTGGCACATCGCCCTGGCGCTGTCGCTCGCATGGCTCGACGTACCCCAGCCCCCGGTCGACCTCATTGCTGTGCCCGGTGGACTGGTGGCCCGTGGTGCATTCGCCTGGCGCGAGGGCGACCGCCTGCTCGCGCTCTCAAGCTCCGGCGAGTTCAGGGACGTCATCGAGGCGATTGCATCGGGGGCACCACGCCCTATTGCGGCCATCACCGCCAATGCCGGTTCAACGATCGGCTCGGCTGCAGAGGCACGGGCAATGGTGGTGGTGGACACCCTGCGGGCACGCACTCACACTCAGGGGTATGCCGGATCGCTGGCGGCCGGTCTGGCCATCATCGCCCGCATGTCAGAGGACGATGCGCTGGGCCGGGCCGTGCTGGGCGCCGGGCAAACCCTGGCCGCGCTGGTGGACGCCGCCGGGGCCAGTGCACGGGATGCCGGACCACGCCCCCATGCCGGCGTGTGCGTGGGCACGGGTGCCGCATGGCCGGCAGCGCTGCACACGGCGCTGTGCCTGCGCGAGGTGTCCATCCTGCCGGTGGATGGCTACGAAACCCGCGAAGGGGCCACGACCGGGCGCTTCGCCACCATTCCGGGCGATCTGGCGGTGACGGTCGCCGGCGTGCAGCCCGACCCACTGCTCGCAGAAGCCGCGACCATTCTCGCCGAGGGCGGTGCACGGGTTGTCGCGCTCCAGGGCGCGCCCGATGCCGACCCGCGGCTCGCCCCCATCTTCGCGCTGCCCGCCGCCATTGCACTGGCTATCGACCTGGCTCATCTCGCCGATCTCAATGCCGACGCGCCGGCCTGGGCGGGCGCGTACGACCGCACCTCGCGGGGGACGGGGCACTGACAATGCGAGTGCTCCATATCTCCCCGCACCCCGATGACGAACTGATGGGTGCGCCCGCAACGTTGATGGCCCTGCGCGACGCCGGTCACGAGGTGACCAATCTGGCCTTGGCTCTGGGCCGCGAGGCCGACCACGAGCGGCGACGCGCAGAGCTCACCGAGGCGTGCGGTCGTGCCGGATTCGCACTCCGCATCGTCGATCCCCCAATCCTGATGTCAGCGGGAGACGACCTGCTGGCAGCTGAGGCGGCCGCCCGCGATCACATCGCCGCAGCACTCAGTGGCCCGGACCCGCCCGATCTGATCGTTGGCCCCGGACCGCATGATGTGCACCACGGACACGAGATGACCGGTCGCGCAATACGGGACGTGCTCGCGGCGTCGGACGATTCTGTGCCGTGGTGGATGTGGGCGATCTGGGGAGACCTCCCCATGCCCACGGTGGTGACAGCGCTCGATGACGAACGGGTGAGTGAGATCACCGAGGCCCTGTCCGCGCATGCCGGGGAGATGGAGCGCGCGGATCACCGCGTGCAGATCGAGGCCCGCACGCGTGTGGTGGCCACCCTGGCCGCCGAAAAGATATTCGGCTTCGGCGCCCCCGCACTCACCACCGACCGCGCCGAGGTGGTCACCGAGGTGGTGCGCCGCGACGGCCACTGGCTTCTGGGGGCGCCCCGTGCCCTCGATGCCCTTCAGCCTCTCGCCAACCCGCGACCCCTTCGCGTGGACGCATGGCTGAACGCACCAAGTCCGCGCGACCTGGCCAACGGCGCCATTCAATAGAAGCCACAACTTAGGGTCAGACCCCGATGGGAAGCATCTCCCCTGCGCGCACGGCCTGCGCGATGGTGTTCTCTGGCGGGGCGAGTGGACAGGTCCACTTCGCGTCGTGCGCGCATGACGGGTGGTAGGCGAAGTTGAAGTCGAGCACTAGCTGGCCGTCGGGCAATGCCCCGAGATCTGCGCCCTTCGCCTGGTCGATGAGGTATCGCCCGCCCCCGTAGGTCTCATCGCCACGGGTGCCGTCACGAAATGGCAGGAATAGGCCGCCGCCGTAGCCCTCGAGCCACAGCAGCGTAAGCCGGATCTCGGTATCGCCACGTGCAGCCACGACGGTACCGAGTGCACG
>CANJMX010000137.1 GCA_947475125.1 Actinomycetota bacterium | reverse complement strand
GCCGGCGTACGCCCGTGCGTAATGGTCGAGGGCAGGGATGCCCATCATCGGGTCGATGTGCGCGTTGGCGGCCTGTTCGGGGTGGGCCATGGTGATGTCGAGCCAGGGTGAGCTGAGCACCATTGCCGTTGGCAGCATTTCGCCGGCATCGCGCAGGCTGAATGCCGTGGCGAGACCGAGCCCGCCGCCGGCGCTGTCACCGATGAGCTGCCACGGGCCGTCGAGGGTACGCACTACGGCGAGCACTTCATTGAGTGCCGTGGGGTAGGTGGCCTCCGGGGCACGCGAGTACCTGATGAGCAATCCCGCCTGACCGGTGTCGCGGCAGAGGGTGCTGACCCATCCCCAATGCGCAGCGCCGGGCCCCACGATGTATCCGCCGCCGTGCAGGGAGACGATGAGGCCGTTCGCGCTATGTTCCGGGTTGATCCACGTGCAGTGCACCCCGGCGATGTGCTCGTCCACCACGGTGTGGGCATCGCGGATGGCGTCGGGAGCATCCCGCGCATCATCCAGGCGCATTTGGTCGCAGTGCATGGGCTCACCGCGATAGCGCTGCACCATCCCCGGTAGCAGTGCCGGGGCCTGCTCCATCTCATCGCTCATGCGACTAGAGCCAGTCCCTGCGCTTGAAGATGACGTAGAGACCCACAGCGATGACGACCATCAGGAAGATCGCCCACAGATAGCCGTACTGCCAGTGGAGCTCAGGCATGTTGTCGAAGTTCATGCCGTAGATCGTTCCGACCAGGGTGGGGGCGAAGATGATGGCGGCCCAGGAGGAGACCTTCTTCATCTGCACATCCTGCGCGTGCGAACGCTCGCTGAGCGCCTTGGTCTCAAGGGTGAGATTCACGTGCAGCAGGTTATCCAGCAGCTGCCGGTAGCCCTCCACCATTTCGATAAGGCGCAGCACGTGGTCATGGATGTCGCGCAGGTAGCGACGCTCGTCGGTGTCGCCCCCGCACCGGGCCATCATCCCGGCGATCATTCCATCAAGGGGTCCGAGCGCACGTTGGAATCCGATGACCTCACGCGTGAGTTGGTAGATGCGGCGAGAGGTGCCATCGCCGCCCGTCGTGGCGCTCTCTGAGAAGAGGGCATCCTCGATCTCGTCGATGTCGTTCTGGATGCCCTCGGCTACCGGGGCGTACTCGTCGACCACGCGGTCGATGACCGCGTGCAGAGCCGGCCCGGATCCTTGCGCGAGCAGCTCGGGCCGGTTCTCCAGATCGTCACGCACGGCAGCGATGTGGGGTCCCTGACCGTGGCGGATGGTGATGATGAAGCCCGGGCCGGCGAACACGTGGAGCTCGCCAAATACCACCGTCTCGGCGGCATCGTCATAGGCGGCCGGGCGCATGACACAGAACAGAACGTCGCCGTAGACATCGAGCTTGGCGCGCTGATGGGCGTTGACGGCATCTTCCACAGCGAGATGGTGGAGGTCGAAGGCGTGCGCCACCTGAGTGAAGGCCGCCCCATCTGCGCCATCAAGATCGATCCATGCCAAGTGGCCGGAATGTGCCGCATCAGCGAGCCCGGTCCAGTCGGTGGACCCGGTCTGCACGCAGACGCCATCGCGATACACGGTCGAGGTGGTGGACACGCCGGGACCGTACTCACGGTCCCGGCGCAGTCGTTATGCGGCGACCGTCGGTGCGTCGGGGTCGTGGTCGGGAATCTCGCTCGTGAGCAGCGCGCCACAGGTGACGGCGGCCACCAGGAAGATAAGGGCCGACCACCAGAAGGCGACCGAATACCCATGTACGGCGGCCTGCGCCTGCGCAGCGGGGCTGCTGGGGTCACTGGCACCCACGAGGAACGAGGCCACGGCCGTGGCGAAGATCGTGCTGAGCAGCGCCGTGCCGATCGAGCCACCGATCTGCTGGGTGGTGTTGACCATGGCGGAGGCCACGCCGGCGTCGTTGGCGTCCACACCCATGGTGCCCACCTCGAAGGAGATGGCGAAGACCAGGCCGAGGCCGAGGCCGGTCACGATGAGGCCCGGCAGTACGTGCGTGACGTAGGCGGTATCGACCCCCAGCTGGGTGAACAGCACCATGCCGATGGCCCCGAGGAACAGCCCGATGGTGATGGGGATCCTCGCCCCGATGCGGGGCAACAGGAGCGCTGTGGACGTGGTGGCGGTCACCATGATTGCCCCGATCATGGGCAGGAAGGCCAGCCCGGTGTCGATGGGCGAGTACCCCAGCGTGGTCTGCAGGTAGTACGTGAGGAACAGGAAGACGCCGAACAGGGCCATCGAGGCCAGCGTGAGGCCCAGATACGAGCCACCCCGGTTGCGGTTGAGCACAACGCGCATGGGCAGTAGCGGGTACTTCACGCGGGTCTCGATGATTACGAAGATGGCGAGCAGTACGACCGCCGCGATGAGCAGGGCGATCGTGATCCCGGCTGTCCACCCGTCGGTCTGGGCCTTTGAGAACCCATAGACCAGCGACAGGAGCCCCAGCACCGACGTGATGGTCCCCGGAAGGTCGAGGTGCGCCGACCCGCGACGCGACTGCACGAGCAGCACAACTGCGGCGATTGCTGCGGGAACCGCGAGCACCAGGTTTACCCACAGGCACCAGCGCCACGACAGGTACTCGGTGAGCACTCCGCCGAGCAGAAGGCCGAGCGCCCCTCCGCCACCAGCGATGGCGCCGTAGATGCCAAAGGCCTTGCCCCGCTCTTCGGGCTCGGTGAAGGTTGTGGTGAGAAGCGACAGGGCTGCGGGTGCGAGGAGCGCACCGAAGACACCCTGTAGTGCGCGCGCGGTGACCAGCACAGTGAAGTCCTGGGCCAAGCCGCCAAGAGCCGATGCCGCGGCAAAGCCGATGAGGCCGCCGATAAACACTCGCTTGCGTCCGAGAAGGTCGCTCAGGCGGCCACCGAACAGCAGCAACGAACCGAATGCCAACGCGTATGCCGTGATGATCCACTGGCGATTGGCGTCGCTGAACCCAAGATCCGACTGAGCGGAGGGGAGGGCGATGTTCACGATGGTGGCATCCAGAACCACCATCAGCTGTGCAAGCCCGAGCACTGCAAGGATCGCCCACCGGCGCTTGTGGTGCGGGTCGGCGTGCGTGGCCGCGTTCGTCATCAGGTGGTTGGGTCCCGTTCGCTGTGGGCACAGGCAGGGGTGCGTGCGCGATCAAGCACCCTAGCCGGTCAGCCGAACGTGGTGATGGCCCATCGGGCTGCTGCCGCCATCACTTCGATCCTGTCGAGATGGCCCCCCGTGACCGTCCCTCCGTCGGCGACCATCAGCCATGCACCCTCGACCTCAACCAGGTCGACCTCGGGCACCACCGTGCCGTTACCAAGACGTTCCTGCAACACCGGATCGAACATCTCATACAGCAGCACCATGTCGGCGTCGTCGGCCACGCGAACCGAGAAGGCCCGGTTGAATGACCGGTTCTCCAGATCCACCGCCTTCATGCGTCCGATCCCCGCCACGTGGTCATCGGCACCCTTGAGCGCCTTCCCGAGGCGTGACCTGCGGACAAGACGCAGCGGGGTGACCTTGGGTTGCTGCGACATGAGGGCAACCACATGGTGGGTGTACGACGTAATGGGGGTGCCGTCGGAGTCGTACGTCTCGGTCTCGTAGCAGTGGTTGGCGATGCGCACGGCCACGCCATCCACGGTGCCGGCGAGCACGTCGGTGACATAGCGGCGAGTGCCCTTGCGAAGGAGGGGAGTGGCCTCAGGAAATGCCTCATGAGCCAGCATGTAGTCGTCGAACCGCGACTCGAAGGGCTCCGGGGCCGGCCCATCAGGCGCGTCGCGACCCCAGTAGGCCCAACCGTTGGTTGCAGCCCAGTCGCTGATCATCATGCTTGACGCCCGCGTGCCCGCCGCCTGCCACGCGAGGTAGGCGGCACAGGCGATGATGATGAGCACGAGCGCAGCGGTTCCCGCGACCATCACGACGGCACCGCTGTCGGCGGCGACAATCGCGAAACCACTGCCGAACAAGACGATCGCTACCGCGGTCCAGATGATCGTCTTTCGCATATGGGAGCGCATCTCCACCGCACGGCGCGCGCGGTAGGTGGTGTCCGGAGTGCTCGGCATGGATGGAATATGCCCGAAAACGAGGACGGGCTCCTCGAAGAGGAGCCCGTCGGCACATCAATGGGGGTGCCTCACGGCACCCGCGGCTCAGACGGCCGTGACCTGCTGTGCCTGCGGACCCTTGGGGCCCTCACCAGCGACGAAATTCACTC
>CANJMX010000136.1 GCA_947475125.1 Actinomycetota bacterium | reverse complement strand
GGCGCGGCCGTGATGGAGATGACCCGGCCCAAGCTGATCATCACCCGTCTCGCAGGCGGCGAATAGGGCCCCAAACGACGAAGCCCCGCGGAGTGCGCGGGGCTTCGTGTGCATGGCGGGAGAAGGATTTGAACCTTCGTAGGCAGAGCCGGCGGTTTTACAGACCGCTCCCTTTGACCACTCGGGCATCCCGCCACGGGCCGCGGGACCTTAGCGGAGGGAAGGTGCCCGACTCAACGCCTGATCGATTACGGGCACAAGAGACCATGGCCCCGCCCCCTCCACCGACCCGATACATCTCGGGCATATGACGCGCAGGGCCGGCGTGGTCAGTCGGTGGCGCCGTCCGGTGTGGGGTCAAAGCGGTAGCCCACTCCATAGTGAGTGACCACGAACTCGGTGTCGGGGATTGCCACCTTCAGCTTCTGACGTACCTTGCGCACGAAGACGTCCACCGAGCGATCGCCGGCCATCATCTCGTAGCCCCAGGCCTCGCGATAGATCTTGTTTCGCGCGAGTGGCTTTCCGGCCGCCTTGGCCAGCACCAGCAGCACTTCGAACTCGCGTGGGGTCAGGCCCACGCTCTTGCCACCCGCGAAGGCCTGCACCTGGCCCGGATCGATGAGGAGCCCATCAGACTCGATGGCACCGTCATCCCCCCGGGACAGCTCGTTGTCGCGACGGCGCAGGTGTGCCGACACGCGGGCCACCATCTCCTTCATCGAGAACGGCTTGGTGACGTAGTCATCGGCCCCGATCTCCAGCCCGTGCACCCGGTCGTGCTCACTGGTGCGGGCGCTGCACATGATGACCGGCACGTCCGGGTCGTCTGAGCGAACCTCCTCGGTAAACCGCCAGCCATCCATCTGGGGCAGCATCAGGTCGAGGATGATGATGTCGGGTCGCTCGCGGCGAAACAGGCGGAGCCCGGTGCCTCCATCTGCCGCCTGCAGCGTGCGGTATCCCGCCCGGCCGAGGTGGTACGCAAGGGAGTCAGCGATGGCGGCGTCGTCCTCGACGATGAGCACGGTGTGGGTGGCCACGTCTGTGACGCTATCAGCGGGGGAGGGTTCTCCGGTACGTGGTGTGGCGCGTTGCGTCGGGCCCAACCTCTACGGTGCATGCGTGCGTACGATCGGACCCCGATGATCGGCAGCGGCGACCTGGTATCGGGTCGCTATCGCCTTGACCAGCCCATTGGCAGCGGGGGCATGGCCACGGTGTGGCGCGCCCGCGACGAGGTGACCGGCCAGGATGTGGCGCTCAAGCGCATGCACGCACGGGTGCAGGACGACCCGGACCTGATCGAGCGATTCCGGCGCGAGGCGCAGGTGGTGGCGCGGTTGTCGCATCCGGCGGTGGTGCGTCTGCTCGATGAGGGCGCCGATGACGACGGGCCGTACATCGTGTTCGAACTGGTGGAGGGCACGAACCTGAAGGCCCTCATCCGGTCGCGCGGAGCGCTGTCGCCCGAGCTGGCTGCATCCATCACCAGTCAGGTGGCACGTGGTCTGGAGGTGGCGCACCGATCTGGCGTTGTGCACCGCGATATCAAGTCGCACAACGTGCTGGTGGCCGACGACGGCACGGCCAAGCTCACCGACTTCGGTATTGCCCGGCTGCTCGATGGCGACCAGGGTGGCCTCACGCGCACCGGCACCGTGCTTGGCACGAGCGACTATCTGGCGCCAGAGCAGGCCCGCGGCCTGCTCGTGGACGGGCGAACCGATGTGTACTCGCTGGGCATCGTGGTGTACGAGTGCCTCACGGGACAGTTGCCATTTCCCGCCGACACGCCCATGGGCGTGGCCCAGCGCCAGGTGCGCGATCCAATGCCCGATCCCCGTGATGTGCAGCCGGGGATCCCCCCGCATCTGGCATCGGTGGTGCTGCGCGCGTGCGAGAAGGACCCAGCGGCGCGGTTTGGGTCGGCACTCGAGATGTCCGACGCACTCCTCGACGTACCGGTGGATGCCACCGGTGTGATGCCGGTGATCGCGACCACCGAATCTGATGACGTCACCGGTGCACTTGCTGTGACACCTGAGTCGGTGGTGCCGCTGGATGATGGTGACACGCAGTCCCGTCCAGTGGTTCCACCCGCTGCGCCACCCTCGACCCCGGCCGCGGAGCCCGCGGCGCATGTCGCAGAGGATGAGCCCCCTCGCCATCCGGATGCCGAGGTCTTTGTGGCGCAGTCATCCGGGCGCCGTCGGGTGTGGCCCGGCGCCGTGGCAGCGCTGCTCATTGTGGCGCTCGCCGGGGTGGGTGCATTTATCGTGTGGCGTGGCAGCGGATCTGATGCCGGCAATCCGGTCGCTCAGGGGGCCTCGTCCGCCGCCCGGCCGACAGCACCGTCAACTGCCGTGATGGGTGCCGTGGGTCCGCTGCAACTGGCCTCGGTGAAGGACGTTGATCCGGGCGGGGAGGGCCGCGAGATGCCCGGTGAGGTTCCACTGGCATATGACGGCAACGAGGAGACCGCCTGGCGTACGGAGCGTTACGCCACGGCCGACTTCGGTGGGGTGGACAAGACGGGCGTAGGTCTGCAGTTCACCCTGCAGCAGCCGTCCGTGGCCACGCGAATGAACCTCATCACCAAGGGCACTGGCGGTACGTTTGAGGTGCTTGCCGGACCCCCCGCGACCGACGCCCGCGTGGTGGGCGAGGGCACATTCGGGAATGGTCGTCAGTCGGTGGATCTCACGCCGGGCGCGCCGTCTGACATCTACACGCTGTGGATCACGTCGCTGCCCCCCAACATCCTTGGCGGTGGCTACCGGGCGTACGTGGCCGAGGCCTCGTTCGACGGCACCGTGCCGCAGGGCTGACCCCACGTGGTGGAGGGCGCCCCCTCCCGGCGGCGAACCAGTCCACGTGGACCTTCCGCCCGCATGGGAGGAGTCCCTTCGGGAACTCGACGAACGCCTCTCGCGGCAGGGGTCGCGCGCCCGTGCGCTCGCACCGGCGTCGCGCGCCGGTTACGTGCGCGATTGCCGTCGGGTGGCGGCGTGGCTCGCCCCCCGGGGGGTTGGGAGCCCCCGGGCCATCACCCCGTCGATGCTCGAGGCCGCACTGCGCGAGATCGGGTGGGGAGCAGCCAGTCGTCGCCGTGCCCTCACGGCGCTCCGGGAGTGGCTCGCCCCGCTGTTTGACCCTGGTCGCTCACCCGCCGATCTGATCGACGCCCCGCGCCCTCAGAGCACACCGGTCCCCCGCCTCTCGCAGGACGAGGTGTTTGCCATGGCCGACCACATGGCCACGCTGGTCACTGACGCCGCGCCACGATCCACGGCCCGCGCCCTGGCCATCCGCGACCGGGCCATCGTTGAGGTGCTCTATGGCAGCGCGCTTCGCCGTCAGGAGGCGTGCGATCTGGTGCTGTCGTCGCTCGACTTCGAGAATGAGCTGCTCTCAGTGGTGGGCAAGGGCGGGTACTCGCGCACCGTGCCCATGACCGAGCCATGCGTTGATGCTTTGCGCGAGTGGCTTGATGAGGGGCGACCGCGGCTGGCTGCCATGTCCGGGCTCACCGCCGCCTCGCGCGCCCGCGTGTTCCTGTCGCGTACCGGGGCCGCACTCGATGGCGCCACGGTGTACCGCATCGTCAATCGCGGTCTCGAATCGCTTGGAAGGCGCGGTGGCCCGCACCTGCTGCGCCATGCCGCGGCCACGCATCTGCTGGAGGGCCCAGGCGGCCGCGATGGTGCCCACCTACGTGTGGTTCAGGAGTTTCTGGGGCACTCCAGCATCGCCACCACCGAGCGCTACACCGGGGTCACCACCAAGGCGCTGCAGGAGACCCTGCGTCGCGCCCACCCGCGCGGATGACAGTGCAGGTGGACGACGCCGGATACCGCGCGCTGGTCGCCGGTTTCCTGGCCACACGCGGTAGTGCCAACACCCGCGCGGCGTACGCGCGCGATCTTCTCATCCTGGGTGAGGCGCTTGGGGTGGCCGCAGGCGGCGAAGGCGGTCCATCATTTGGTGTGGAGGATGACCCAGGCGCCCGCCGGGCCGCTCTGCAGATGGCTGCCATCCCCCCCGACTGGTGGCAGCGCTGGCGGGATGCACTGGAGGGGAGGCAGTCGAGCCGTGCCCGCCGCGTGGCCGCGGTGCGCGCATTCTGCCGCTGGTGGTCGCGTGCGCTGGCACTGCCCAACCCTGTGCAGGACCTGCGACCGCCATCTGCCGCCGCGCGCGGTCAGGAGCGTCTGCAGCGCGAGGTGTCGGCGCTCACGCCGTCGCAGATGCGCCGTCTGTGCGACGCCGCGGCCGCCATGCCGGGTCCACTTGGTCTTCGCACCCACGC
>CANJMX010000135.1 GCA_947475125.1 Actinomycetota bacterium | reverse complement strand
TGCGACGGTGGTGGCCGTGGCCGGGGGGGTGCCCTTGAGCGCAACCACTGCCTGAGACACCGTGTAGTACGAGGGGCTGAAGTCCACGTTCTTGGCGCGCTCGGGCGTGTACGACACTTGATTGACGAAAAAGTCGAACTTCTTGTCGCCCGGGGCGTACGACTCGCGGAACGGCGTCACCTGCCACTCCACCTGATCTTTGCTGAAGCCCATCTGCTTGGCAACGGCATATGCCACGGCCGACTCATAGCCAGCGCCCGAGGTCGGATCGCTCACCTTCCACTTGGATCCGGGTGCCGGTTCGCCCTGGAACCACGGCGGGTACGCGGGGGTGTCGGTGCCGATAATCAGCTTGCCCTTGGTGAGGGTGGGGCATGACGTGGCATCAGCCGTTGTGGAGGTGGACCCCGCCGATGCGGTGCCCGGGTCGGAAGAGCCGCATCCCGCAAGAAGCGTGACCGCTCCGATGGCGGCAGTTGCGGTGAGGGCTCCGGTGATCTTGCGCGTGCGGGGTATGACGACCTCCACGATCGATTGGGGGTTTGACGCTACCAAGCGGCCCGCAGCTGGTCATTTGCTGACCTACGTGGGAGGAATCCGCGGTGGGATCGGGTAGAAAGCCAAAGAGTTCCCAACCTCCTCAGGAGATTCCCATGAATCGCATGTCCCTCCGTACCGGCACGGCCGTGCTCACCGGTATCGCCGTGCTGGCCGGCGCCTCGGGTGCCCTCGCCATCTCAAGCACCATGCCAGCGGCATCGCCCGTGGGCGGCAACACCGGCAACCAGCTGCAGTTCGCAGTGCCGTCCGCCAAGCTCGGGCAGACCAAGGCGCTGTCGTACTTCTACATGTCCAATGGCGGCGGCCAGGTGAAGATCAGCGGTGAGACCCAGAACGCCTCGGGTTTCGTTGGATCGCAGACCCTCACCATCACGCCCCCGTCGGGTCAGACCGTCATCCAGGGCATGGCGACCATCTCGGGTGGCGACCTCGGATCGATGATCATCAAGAGCACGTCGTCGAGCTCGACGAGTTACGTGATCAAGGTGCAGTACCCGGGCAACCAGGGCACGCCCGGCAAGCTCACGTTCCGCCTGCAGCTCGGCACCCCGTAGGCCCGGCGCCGGGGCCTCGCGCGACTTCCTGAGCGCGAGGCCTTCGGCGTGAAGGCGCCCGTACACTTTCGGGCATGACCATCTCCACCTCCCTGCGTGTTCTCGCCCTGTCGCTGGGCGCCCTCGCCGCCACCGGTGCCACCGCGGGCGTGGCCTGCGCCGCCGGTGAGCCGACCGTGCCATTCGAGCGCCCGGCCCAGTACACGAGCGTCAATGGCCAGTTGCACCTGCGGGTGCGTGCCGCGGAGGTCACCTCCACCGTCAACGGCCGCGAGTACAACAACCTGTACTCGTACGAGACCGAGGTGATCGGTGGGAGGGGCACGTACATGCCCGGGACCACGAGCAGGTACATCGGGCCCACGTGGAATGTGAAGCCCGGCGACACGCTCACCATTGACTACATCAACGACCTTCCGCAGCAGCCGTTCACGTCGAACGTGCCCGGGGCGCAGCAGGAGATGATCCCGCAGCCCATCAACCTGCACGTCCACGGGCTCACCGTGGCGCCCGAGGGCAATAGCGACAACGTGCTGCTGAGCATTCCCCCCGGCCGGTCGAACCGCTACCGCATCACGTTGCCCAGGGACGAGTTCCACGGGCTCGACTGGTACCACCCGCACATCCACGGTCTGGCCGATGACCAGGTGTACGAGGGCCTCGCGGGGTTCATCAACATCGGGCGCGCCGACGGGGACTACACACAGTTCGACGGCCTGCCCGTGGAGCCAATGGCCATCCGGTACTCGGTGGTGGAGCCAAACGCGCAGGGCGGCATGGTCGACGCCTCGGCCGTCCTCACCACCGGTACGGCTCTGGCCCCGCGGGGCCAGATGATCTACACCACCAATGGCCGCGTGGCACCAAGTGTGCGCATCAATGCGGCCGATCCGGCCACGGGATCGAAGGCCGAGTCGCAGGTGTGGGTGCTTACCAACATCACGGGAAGCGCCTCGTACGTGTTCGCGCTCGAGGAGGTGGCGAAGGCGGATGCCGCCAACCCCGACGCGGTCGGCACGCCGGTTGACTTCACCATCGTGTCGCGTGATGGCGCCACCATGCCGAAGCCCGATGTGCTCACCGGTGACGCCGCGCGCCGCGGCTACCTACTGGGGCAGGGCGGTCGGGCGGCGATCCTCGTGCAGGGGGCATCCGACCCGTCGAAGGTCGTCCGCCTTGTGCAGGTGCAGAACCGCTCCGGGAGCGGTGACCACAGTTCCTTCAACTGGCCCGCGCAGCAGTGGGTCGGTAATTGGCGCGACTACACGCGCGACGTCATTGCCATCGGATACACCGACCCCTCGGTGCCCAACGGCAAGCATGTGGACACGCCCTCCACGCTCACCGCCCGCGGCGGCGAGCCGCAGTCGCAGTACGACCTGCGGAAGGCCAAGGTCGACTACCACCGCACCTTCGTCTACAACGGAGTGGGGAACCCTCAGCCCGGGTCTCCGAATAACTTCCCCATCGACCACGAGCTGTTCCCCGACAACCGGGTGGACCAGCCCAGGGCGAACTCGGTGGAGGAGTGGACGATCCTCAACATGTCCAGCCTGCACCACCCGTTTCACGCCCATACCCAGTACGGCCAGTTGATGCAGGCCGTGTCTCCCACCAGCGGGCCGTTTCGGCAGCAGGCAGGTGAGTACACCCCCGTCCAGTACGTGACCGACCTCTCGAGCGGGCCCCGGCCATCGGGGGGCGACGTGTTCAACGTGCCGCCCGCCATGCTGGGGAGAGACGGCAATCCGCTCACCGACGCCAAGGGCCACGTGGTGCAGCCCGGCCGATTGACCCTGCGCGTGCACTTCAGCAGCGTGCTGGGCACGTACGTGGAGCACTGCCACCGCCTGCCGCACGAGGACCGCGGCATGATGACAATGGTTCGCACGATTCCGAACGACCCCATTACCGCGGTGGCGGGGGCGGCCGGCGACCCCTCGGCCGTGGATGTGCTGAGCCGGAGCATGCGCTCCAAGGCGGTACTGCACCCGCTGGGTACGGGCGCCGGCCACGTGTCGGTGGGCGTGGGCGACGTGAACGCCGATGCCGTGGCCGACGTGGCGACGGCCTCTGGCGCCGGGACCCCCACGCGCGTGGTGGTGCGCTCGGGGGCGTCGGGCTACACCACGCGTCTGCTGCGCACCATGGCCCCATTCGGCAGCTCGTATCGTGGCGGCGCCACCGTGGCACTCGAGGACCTCAACGGCGACCAGCGCGCCGAGATCATCGTTGGGCAGCGGCAGGGCGGTCGCGTGGTGGTGCTCAGTGGCGCCAATGGCCGTGTGCTTACGGACTTCCGCCCCTACGGGCCGTCGTTCCGCGGCGGCGTGTCAGTGGCCGCGGGCGTGCTCGAGGCCGGCGGACGCTCGGCGCTCGTGACCGCGCCGCGGTCGGGTGCCGCACCCACCGTGCGCGTGTTCAACTTCGATCTCTTCGGCGATGCCGAGGGCAACTTCCCCAACATCCAGATGAGGCTGACGCCGCTCCGGGTGGCGTCGTTCCTGGCTGGCCCTGCGTCGTATCGCGGCGGCCTCGACGTGGCCGCCGGGTACGTGTACGCACGTCGCGGCGGGTTTGCGCAACTGGTAACCGTGCCGCGCGCCGGCAGGGTGGACGTGCGCACCTGGGACGCCATGTCGCATGAGCACATGCCGGCGAACGTGTCGCCATCGGGCGTCGCGCGGCCGATGGAGTACGACCCCGCGGCTCCACGTCACTTCATGCAGTCGGCGCGCCTGCGCATGGACGGCATGGTGGCGGGCGCCGATGTGGCCGCCACCAGCACCAGCGCCGCCGCGCGCATCACCGTGGCGCCTGCAGCCGGTGGGCGCCTGCGCACCGTGCTCCCGGTCGGTGCAGGTGTGACCCTGCGTCAGGCGGGCGACCTGCCCGTGGCTGGCGACAACGTGGGCGGCATGTAGGCAGGTGCCGCCGCCGGGTCCCGGATCGCGCTACTTCCTGAGTGCGAGGCCTTCGGCGTGCAGGAGCCGCACGTGGGCCATATTGGCCTCATCCGGGCCATCGCCTGAGCCCGGCACCTCGAGGATTACCGGCAGGTCCTGAAGCGCCGGGTGGCCGAGGATGCGACGAAAGCCATCGTCGCCGATGAGCCCGTCGCCGATGTTCTCGTGCCGGTCGCGATTGCTGCCGAGTTCGGTCTTGCTGTCGTTCAGGTGCAGGCACTTGAGCTTGTCGAGCCCAACGATGTCGTCGAAGCTGGCCAGCACCGTGTCGAT
>CANJMX010000134.1 GCA_947475125.1 Actinomycetota bacterium | reverse complement strand
TCGGCGGAGTGCGAATTGAGGACCAGGTCGTCATCACCGATGACGGCTGCGAGGTGCTTACGGGCATCACCACCGATCTGATCAACACGAGCGCATAGGGAGCAGGGCGTGGGTGCCATCAGCAGCAACGATCTGAAAAACGGCTGGGTTCTCGACGTGGACGGCGATCTGGTGTCGGTCATCTCGTTTCAGCACGTGAAGCCCGGCAAGGGCGGCGCGTTCGTGCGTACCAAGCTGAAGAAGCTGGGCGGCGGAACGATGGACCGCACCTTCCGTGCGGGCGAGAAGCTCGAGCGCGTGCTCACCGAGACCAAAACCATGCAGATGCTCTACGAAGATGGCGACGGTGTGGTGTTTATGGATCACGAGACCTACGAGCAGGTGACGGTGCAGAAGACCGACATCGGGTCGTTTGATCTCATTCCCCCGAGTACCGAGGTGCAGGTGCTGTTTATCCGGGAATCGCCCTACAGCGCCGAGCCCCCGGCAACGGTGGAACTCCTGGTCGCGCAGACCGACCCGGGCGTGAAGGGCGACACCGTCTCGAACGTCACCAAGCCCGCACTGCTGGAGACCGGCGCCACCGTGAATGTTCCGCTGTTCGTCAACGAGGGTGACCGCATCAAAGTGGACACCCGCAGCCGGGAGTACGTGAGCCGCGCATGAGCACTGACGCCCTCAAGGGCATCGGCCTGGTCGATGTCACCCTGTCTGATCTGGGAACCCCACCGTGGGGCTCTCGCATTGCGCCGGACGAACTGGGGTCGGCCGCCGCCGCCCTGGCGCCGGAGGGCGCGCGGGTGCTGGAGGCCATGGACCCATCTGCAGCCCGGGCCTGCATGGATGGCCGCACCGAGAGCCCCCTCGACCGCCTGCGCGTGGTTGCCCGCTTTGCGGGCAGTACGCCGGTTGGCCTGGTGCTGGCCAGTCATACCCTGCTGGGCGATGTCGCCGTGGGCCCAGGTGTGGCCCGGCGTCTGGTGCAGTCGGCTGCGATGAGCGGCGTCAGCCGTGTGCGGGCATTCGACGCACTGAACGACCCCGAATCGCTTCGCCCGATCGCCGAGGGGGCCGGCGAGGCCGGCGTGGCGTTCGTGCCCACGCTGCTGCTCGGCCCGTGGCCCGAGGCGTCCGACCCGCGCTGGGTGGAGGAGGCCATCGCCCTGGCGTCGCTGCCGGGCGCTGTTGCGCTCTGCGTGTCGGATGTGGGCTGCAACCTCACGCCCATGCGACTCGGCGCACTTGTGGCCGAAATCGTGGCCGTGTCACCAATTCCCGTTGAGGTCTCGGTGCGTGCACCCGGTGGCCTCGCCTCGATGTCCGCGCTTGCCGCCGCCGTGGCTGGCGCCGACGCCATCCATGCCGCCGTGGGCGCCGTGGCGCTCGTGGCCGGTCGGCCGTCGGCAGAAGCGCTGGAGGCCGCGCTGCACGGTGGCGACCGCGAGCTCGATGCCAGGCGCGAGTCGCTCGAGGAGGCCGGCCGGGTCATCTGGCCGCTGGTGCCACCCGAGCGGGTGCGCCGGGCCGCTGAACTGGCCGGGGGGCCGCAGGTGAGCCTGCCGCCGGACCTTGCCGCCGGGCTCACCGCGCGTCTTGCGCGCCAGGGTCTTGCCGGGCGTCTGCATGAGGCAGCCGACGAGTGCGCGGCGGTGTCGCGCGACCTCGGTGGCGTAACGCTCGCGCCGCCCATCGGCGAGGACATCGTGTCGCAGGCTGCGCGGCACGTGCTTGATGGCGTGCGTTGGCGCGAAACCACGCCAGCGCTCGCGGTGGTGGCGATGGGCGGCCGCGGTCGCTTGCGCGGCCCCGTCGCAGATGCCGCCATGGCCGTGGCCCGAGGAGCCGCGGTGTCCATTCCCACCCCCGATCTCGAAGCCGTTCTCGCCGCAGCGCCGTCAGATGTGTCGGAAGAGGACGCCATCGTCCTCGCACAGTTCCCCGACTCCGGCCGCCGACTGCTTGATCGCCGCCGCTCGCTGGCATCGGAGGAGTCGGGTGAGGCCGGGCCGGGCATCGACCGCGGCCTGCTGGAGACGCTGATCGAGGTTGTGGAGGGTGCAGGGCAGTCGGAAGTGAGCGTGGAGATCGGCGGCGCACGCGTGACCGTGCGGCCAGCCGCTCCTGCCGGTTCGGCTGCATCGGGTCCGGTCGTGCAGGCGGATGATGGACACCGGGTGGAGAGCCCGATGGTGGGCACGTTCTACTCAGCCCCGAATCCGGACTCCGGACCCTTTGTGGCGGTTGGCGATCGCGTGGTGCAGGGGCAGACGCTGTGCATCATCGAGGCCATGAAGATCTTCAATGAGATCACCGCCGACCGGGCGGGCACCGTGCGCGAGATCAAGGTGCAGAACGCCGAGCCCGTGGAGTTTGGGCAGGCCCTCTTCATTCTCACGCCATGAAGCTGCTCGTCGCCAATCGCGGGGAGATCGCGGTGCGGGTCATCAGAACCGCGCTGGAGCTCGGTATCCCCACCGTGGCCGTGTACTCCACGGCCGATGCCAACTCACTCGCAGTTGAGATGGCCGACGAGGCCGTGTGCATCGGTCCGCCCGCAGCACGCGACTCGTACCTCGACGTGCGAAACGTCATCGGGGCCGCTGAGGTCACCGGATGCGACGCCGTGCACCCCGGCTATGGGTTTCTCGCTGAGAATCCCGACTTCGCCACCGAATGCGCCAACAACGGCATCCGCTTCGTGGGCCCCGCGCCCGAGGTGATGGCGCGCATGGGCGACAAGATCCGGGCGAAGGAAGCCGCCACCGAGGCCGGGTTGCCGGTGCTTGGCGGGTCTGAAGGTGGCGTCCGCGATGTGGCCGCGGCACGGGTGGCTGCCGACGCAGCCGGGTTCCCGATTCTGCTGAAGGCATCTGCCGGTGGCGGGGGCCGGGGCATGCGTCGCGTCGACAGCGCAGATGAGCTGGAGCGCTCGTTCGAGAATGCCTCACAGGAGGCCCTGGCTGCATTCGGCGACGGTTCGCTGTACGTGGAGAAGCTGCTTGAGGGTGCACGCCACGTCGAGGTGCAGGTGCTGGCCGACGGCATGGGCGGCGTACTCATCTGCGGCGACCGCGAGTGCTCCATTCAGCGCCGTCACCAGAAGGTGGTGGAGGAGGGGCCGGCGCCGAACCTGCCGGACGCCACCCGCGAGCGCATGCACGCGGCTGCCGAGGAGGCCTGCCGGGCCTGGGACTACAAGTCGGCCGGCACGCTTGAGTTTCTCGTGGACAAGCATGGGGAGTTCTACTTCCTGGAGCTGAACGCCAGGCTGCAGGTGGAGCATCCCGTCACCGAACTGGTGAGCGGTCTGGACATCGTGGCCGAGCAGTTGCGGGTTGCCGATGGCCAGCTGCTGAGCCGCACCGGGCGCATTGAGGCCAACGGACACTCGATTGAGTGCCGTATCAACGCCGAGGACCCTGCCTTTGATTTCCGGCCGGCCGCCGGTCGCTTGGATGAGTTCCGCCTGGCGGCGGGCCCGGGTGTGCGCGTGGACACCTACTGCCGGTCCAAGGGCTACGTGCCCCCGTACTACGACTCGCTGCTCGCCAAGCTGTGCGTGTGGGCGCCCGATCGTCCGCGAGCGGTGGCCCGCATGCAGCGTGCCCTCGACGAGAGCGCTGTCACCGGGCTTCCCACCACGCTGCCGCTGCTGCGGGAGATCGCGCGCGACGAACTCTTCGCAACCGGCTCGTATACCACGGGGTTTCTGGTGGACCGGGCGGAATTTCTTCCATCCATGGGCGGCGGCGCGTCATGACCGGCCCGGTCTCACGGCGCGAGGCGCGCAGGCAGGCGGTGGTACTGCTGTACCAGCGCGATGTCACCGGTCTGTCGCTTGACGAGTTGAAGGAGAACGGCGCCCGCGCGGGCGATTACGCGGCCGACCCGTTCACCGAGGCGCTGGTGGCTGGCGTTGATGCCGATATCCCGGCGATTGACGAACGCATTACGGCTGCCGCCAAGGGCTGGACGGCTGATCGCATCGCGCCCCTCGAGCGGGCGATCCTGAGGGTTGCGGTGTACGAGATCCGCACGGGAGAGGTGCCGGCCCCCGTTGCCATTGACGAGGCGGTGGAGATGGCGAAGAAGTGGTGCGCCGCGGAGGCCCCGGGATTTGTGAATGGAATCCTTGGCCGGATTACCCGCGAAGGTGGTGAAGCCGCCGCATGAGCGCGCGCGACGAACTGGCGCAGGCGACCGCCCGGCTCGAGAACCTGGCGGTGCGAATTCGCGAGGCGGCGAACACCCCGCGTGCAGGAGTGGAGGAGTTGGCGCAGCAGGCATCCGACCTGTCATCCGCCGTGGCCGAGATGATCCCCCGCGCCATCGCCGAGGCCGAGGCCGAGGCCCGCGCAGGATCGGCC
>CANJMX010000133.1 GCA_947475125.1 Actinomycetota bacterium | reverse complement strand
CGCCCTGCCCGCGGGCAAACCCCTCAGCGGCTTTCGTGGGCGCGCCATCCTCGCCAAAGGCGGCAGTCGCCGCTGGCCCGCGCACTGCCATCGCCTCGCCGGATTGGCGCGCAGGCACGTCGGACACGAATACCGCGATTCGACGCGGGGCCACCCATGCGACGGGGTCGCCACCGCTCAGATGCAGAGCGGACAGCGCATCGCCCATCAGCCCAGGCGCCTGCGCGATGGCCTCGCGGCATGCGCTCGATGGCAGTTCCTCGCACCCGATCTCGATGAGCAGGTCAGGCATCGGCCGGCTCCCCCGTGGTTGCGGCAAGCCATGCCTCGGCGCAACGGGCGGCAAGGGCGCGTACGCGCCAGATGTACGAGCCACGCTCAGTCACGCTCACGACCCCGCGTGCGTCGAGGAGATTGAACGAGTGGCTGCACTTGAGCACCTGGTCATATGCCGGCAGCACCAACCCTGCGTCGAGGCAGCGATTGCACTCGCGCTCGTGGTCGTCGAAGTGGCGGAAGAGGGTTGCGGTGTCGGCGACGGTGAAGTTGAACGCGCTCCACTGCCGCTCATTCTCCTGGTACACGTCGCCGTAGGTCACTCCCGGCGCCCACTCGAGCTCGTACACCGAGCCCACGCCCTGCAGATACATGGCGATGCGTTCAAGGCCGTAGGTGAGCTCGACCGAGATGGGCGCGAGATCAATGCCGCCCGCCTGCTGGAAGTAGGTGAACTGGGTCACCTCCATGCCGTCGAGCCACACCTCCCACCCAAGTCCCCACGCGCCAAGAGTGGGCCCCTCCCAGTCGTCCTCCACAAATCGCACGTCGTGGATGGCGGGATCGAGCCCAAGGGCGGTGAGCGACCCCAGATACAGATCCTGGACATCCTCGGGGGATGGCTTGAGGATGACCTGATACTGAAAGTAGTGCTGAAGCCGGAAGGGGTTCTCGCCGTAGCGGCCATCGGTGGGCCGGATGGACGGCTCCACATATGCAACCCGCCACGGGTCGGGGCCCAGACTGCGAAGGAGCGTTGCCGGGTTGAACGTTCCGGCCCCCACTTCGGTGTGGTACGGGTGCATGAGCGAGCAGCCCCGCGACGCCCAGTAGGCGTGCAGGTCGAGGATGATCTGCTGGAAGCTCGGGCCGCGGTTCATCGGCCGGGGAGCATAGCCCGAGTGCCCGACTGACACCGCGCCGCCACGCGTCCGAGGATGCGGGATAGGGTCACGCCCACCGCATGCCCCGACGCTCCACATCTCCGCCGCTCGCAGTGGGCGCCCTCATCGCGGTCCTCGCAATCTCTGTGGGTGGGGGTTGGTACGTGGCTGACCACCTGAGCCATCCGGCATCCCACCCCATGGTGGCCGCCGCGCCGGTGGAGCCCACCTATGACGCCCCCGCGCCTGAGGATGCCGTCACCTCACCCGAGCCCGTACCCGAGGACGCCGACCGAAGCCCCGCGGTGCCGACCCCTCCCTTGCCCAATCCCGGCACGTTGAGCACCACCCCCGCCAGGCCGGTCGCTCCGGAGCCCGATACGGCCCCCACCCCGGCGACTCCATCCCGTTCAGGCCCGCCGCCGTCCGCTGCCCCGTCGCGCCGCCCCGCACCCCGTGCCCCAAAGAAGACGGCCCCGACCACACTCGCCCAGTACGTGCCGCCGCCCACCGTCACGGTGGAAGAGGATCAACTCCCGGCCGAGGGCACCGCATGGAGCGAACTCCTGGCGCTACGAAACCGTGCCGGCACCTCGTCCCAGGAGCGCGCCGACATCGAATGGATTCTGGACCTCGCCCGCCTCGCAGCCGCGGCCGACGCCCCCGACGGACGCAAGGCGACCGCACGGCGGGCGCTGCGGGTCAATGCCTGGTGGTACCGAACCAATGACTCCCCCACGCAGCGCGTGATCGCGCGTGACCCCGATGGCGTTCTGCTCACCTATCGGAAGGGGCATGGGTTCATGGTCAATCCCGTGGCCACCATGGGGCGCTGGCGCAATCTCAACGCCGACTGGGATGCACCCGCGCTGGCCGATGCCATTGAGGGAATGTTGGTCACGCGCGGCGATCGCATCACCGGGTGGGCTGCCCTGGAGTACTACGACGTACCGGGCGACCCGACGGCGGTCACCCCTGGCGTCTCCGGCATGGGTCAGGCGCGCGCCGCCACGCTCTTCTCGCGGGCGTGGCAGATGACGCGAATACCCCGCTACGCCGAGGATGCGGCCCGCGTGCTTCGCGCCTTCACCGTGCCGGTCGATGACGGCGGCGTACTCGCCACCGTGCAGAACCCCGGGACCGGGGAAACGGGCCCGTGGTATCCGGAGCGGGCGTACCCGGGGAAGGACTCATGGACTGGGGCCGCCCTGAACGGGTTCATGGCAGCGCTTCTTGGGTTGCGTGGCGCCGCCGATCAGCTGTCGGACACGCCCGATGCCACCCCCGCCGCGCCCATCACCACGCCATCGGGCGCTCCCGCCGATGCGTCCCAGCCCGTGGCCCCCGACGTGGGCACCGTGGGCGACGCGGCGGTTGCGAGCGAGATTGCCCGGGCGGCCGCAGAGCGCGGAGTCGCCTCGCTCATCACGTTCATGCCGCTGCACGACTCGGGCGCATGGTCGTATTACGGACTCCTCACGCCCGGCAAGCCATGGCGCACCTACCTGGCCGACCTCAACTACCACTGCTACCACGTGACCCTCCTTCGCGGGCTTGAGCCGCTGTACCCGGGCCGGGGGCTGGCGTCAGTGGCCGACCGCTGGCAGGGCTACGTGGATCAGCGTGGTGCCACATGTCCGCCGCGTTAGCCGTGGGACCCTCGTCTAGTCTGTTGCCCGTCCACGAACAGGAGCAATCAATGCCCGCGCTTCCGCCGCCCGCTGATCCGTCCAAGAAGTACACCGCTGTGTTCGACACCACCGATGGTGAGATCCGCTGCGAACTGTTCGCGGCCGACTCACCCCAGACCGTCGGCAACTTCGTCGGTCTTGCCCAGCAGGGGTACTACGACGGACTCGTCTTCCACCGCGTCATCCCGGACTTCATGATTCAGGGCGGCTGCCCGAGTGGCACGGGTACCGGCGGTCCGGGATACAACTTCCCGGACGAGATCAACGATCACAAGCTGGTCAAGGGCAGCCTTGCCATGGCCAACGCCGGCCCCAACACCAATGGGTCCCAGTTCTTCATCGTGACCGCCGGGGCAACCCCATGGCTCGACGGCAACCACACCAACTTCGGCCAGGTTGTGGGTGGCATGGACGTGGTGGACGCCGTCGGCGCCTGCGCCACGGGTGGCGGCGACCGGCCGGTTCAGGAGCGCAAGATCAACTCGGTCACCATCGAGGAGAGCTAGCCGCCTAGCACGAACGACACGCCTCGCGCCACTTTCGCCACCCCGTCGGGGCGCCTAGAGTGGTCGAGGTAGTCGTCGGAACCCGACGACGACAGCAGGAGAACGGGGCGTGCGGGATTCTCCCGATACGCCGAGGCGAGATCCCCCGGCATTGCGCCGGGAACCACACCGGAGACGGATGACCACCTCACTCATGCAACTCGCCGAGCTCATCGATCACGGTGAGTTCCGCACTCTTCTCCAGCGCGGCCAGGACGTTGGCTTCCTCTCCATCGAGGACGTCGCCGAGATGCTGGATGCACTTGGTGTCGACGCCGGAATGGCGGAGGACATCTATCAGCAGCTCGACGAGGCCGGGATCGAGTTGCTCGAGCCCACCGAGGCCGCGTCCCGCATGGCGGAGATCGCCGAGCAGGCCGACCGCCCGCGCCGCCAGACGCAGGTTGAGGTCACGACCGATGCGCTTCAGCTGTTCCTGAAGGACATCGGTCGCGTCCCGCTGCTCACCGCCGCACAGGAAGTTGACCTCGCCAAGCGCATTGAGCTGGGCGACCAGACCGCCAAGACACAGATGGTTGAGGCCAACCTCCGTCTTGTCGTGTCAATCGCCAAGGGCTACCGCGGCCGCGGCCTGCCATTCCTGGACCTGATCCAGGAGGGCACCCTCGGCCTCGTGCGCGCCGTCGAGAAGTTCGACTGGCGCCGCGGCTTCAAGTTCTCCACCTACGCCACGTGGTGGATCCGCCAGGCCGTCACCCGCGCGCTGGCCGACAAGGGCCGCACCATCCGCATTCCCGTGCACGTGGTTGAGAAGCTCAACCAGATCAGCCGTGCCGAGCGCACGCTCGTGGGTCAGCTCGGCCGCGAGCCCACGGCTGAGGAGATCGGTGCAGTTGCCGGCCTCCCCGCTGCAGAGGTGGAGGACATCCTCCGCAGCGCGCAGCCGATCGTGTCGCTCGAGAAGCCCGTGGGCGAGGACGAGGAGTCTGAGTTCGGCCGCTTCCTTGCCGACGAGACCAGCATCGCTCCCGAGGTGGCTGCGGAGCAGTCGCTGCGCGACGAGGCCCTGCGTGATGTGCTCGACCAGCTGTCGTACCGCGAACGCCGCGTGCTTGAGCTGCGCTACGGCCTGGGTGGCGAGAAGCCGCGCACCCTCGACGAGCTCGG
>CANJMX010000132.1 GCA_947475125.1 Actinomycetota bacterium | reverse complement strand
GCATCTCGATCGCTTCCTCACAGCGCGTGATGTCCTTTCGTTCCACGGCCGGTACTTCGGCATGAGCAAGGCCGACGCCATCGAGCGCGCTGACGAGTTGCTCGTCAGCTTTGATCTGGAGAACAAGGCGGGAAGCCGGCCGAACCGGCTGTCTGGTGGCATGCGCCGCCGCCTGCTCATCGCGCGCGCTCTGGTGCACCGGCCACGACTCGCGATTCTCGACGAGCCCACTGCCGGTGTTGATCTGGAGCTGCGCCATGACCTGTGGCAGTACCTGTCGCGCATCCACAGGGAGGAGGGCACCACGGTGCTGCTCACCACGCATTACCTGGAGGAGGCCGAGGCCCTCTGCGGGGACATCGCGATGATTCGCGAGGGCCGCATCATTGTGGAGGGAACGGTCCCGGAGATCATGAGCCGCTTCGGCGCTGCCCGTCTGGAGGACGCCTACATGGCAGCGATGCAGGAAAACCGCGAAGCCCGGGGTCAGACCCCCCCCGGGGTCAGTCCCCCCATGGGGTCAGACCCCCTTGGGGGTCAGTCACCGTGACAGAAATGGGTGAAAGCGCGCGACTTTGTGCTGCGTCCGTCTGGGGAGCCCTTGCGCTGGGCGAATGGGCCCTTTCCGGGGTCAGGCCCCCCGCTTGTTTAGGCCCCTCTGGGGGTCAGTCACCGTGACAGAACAGGATCAACGCGCGCAGCTTCGTGCCGCGTCCCGCCGTGGGACCCTTGCGCTTTCCGGCCGAGAGGTCCGGCGGGTTTCCAAGCTGTGGACGCAGACGATCCTGCCTCCGGTTGTCGGGGCCGTTCTCTTCATGGTGGTTTTCGGTGGGGCGCTCGGGGGCAAGTTGCGCGATGTCGCCGACATCCCGTACCTGTGGTTCATCCTCCCCGGCCTGCTGGTGATGACCGTGGCCGGGCAGGCCTTCGCCAACGCGTCCACCAGCCTGTACCAGGCGCGCAACGAGGGGTACATCGACGACGTGCTCACCTCACCGCTTCGGCCTGCCGAGGTGGTGTGGTCGTACATGTCGGGCGGGCTCTACCGGGGATGGATCTCCGCCGTGCTGGTTGCCGCCTGCGGTCTGCCGTTCGTGCCCGGGGTGGAGAACTGGCTGCTGGCGATCGTGGTGCTCATCCTCACCGGCGTCATCTTCAGCGCCCTTGGTGTGATGACCGGAATCTGGGCCGACTCCTTCGACCAGCAGGCATTTGTCGCTGCGCTGATCATCTCGCCGCTCGCCCTGCTCGGTGGGGTCTTCTACTCGGTCGACATGCTGTCGGAACCATGGCGCACCCTCACCCTGCTCGACCCCATCTACTACCTCGTGGACGCCGAGCGCGGAGGAGTGACCGGCACGCATGAGAGCGCCGTGTGGCTCAGCGTGGCGGTGGCTGCCGTGGTGGCCGGGGTGCTCACACTGCTGGCCATCAGGATGTTCCACCGGGGTACGCGGCTGCGCCCGTAGTGCCCGCTGGAGGCGAAGGCCGTGCCCGCAGGCGTACCGTTGCGCGCATGAATACTTCTCAAGGAAACGTCGGCTCGCCACCCGATTCCGTCTACGCCATCTGGGCGCTCAACGCGGCCGCCTATATCGTGCTGATCGTCTACTCGGTCACCGGCGACAACCCCTGGCCTGCATTCTGGGTGGGCCTCGGGGCCTTCATCATCTCCGGCGCGCACTTCTTCTGGCTGCGCAAGGAGGGCCGCTACCACCCGATGGCCTTCTCGTGCTGGGCCGGTGGCCTCGCCGCCCTGGCGTGGTCGATCGGCCTGCTGGCCGGCTACCTCTAGCGCCTACAGCTCCACGGAGTCGATGACCTCGTGCCGGCCCTGGCCGGTGCCGATGAGCGTGATGGGCACACCGGTGAACTGCGCGATGCGGTCAACGTAGGCGCGGGCCCTCGGCGGCAGGTCGTCCAGGTTCTTCACGCCCACGATGTCCTCGTCCCAGCCCTCGAGGGTTTCGTAGATGGGCGTGCAGCCGTGGAAGTCGCTCTGGTGCCAGGGGAAGTCGGCGCTCACCTCGCCATCGGGCTTGGTGTACGCGGTGCACAGCTGCACCTCGGGCAGGCCGGAGAGCACGTCCAGCTTGGTGAGGCCCAGTTGGGTCATGCCGTTCACGCGCACGGCGTAGCGCAGCGCCACCAAGTCGAGCCAGCCACAGCGGCGTGCCCGCCCGGTGGTGGTGCCCACCTCGTGGCCCACTTCCGCCATGTGCCTGCCGGCGGCGTCGTCAATCTCGGTGGGGAAGGGCCCCTCGCCCACACGGGTGGTGTACGCCTTGCTGATGCCCAGCACGTGATCAATGCGAGTGGGGCCAATGCCCGTACCGGTGCAGGCGGCACCCGCGGTGGGGTTGCTTGAGGTCACAAATGGGTAGGTGCCGTGGTCGATGTCGAGCAGGGTGCCCTGCGCGCCCTCAAACAGCACCGTCTTGCCATCGCGAATCGCCGTATCGAGGATGAGCGAGGTGTCGGCGATGTAGGGGGCGATGCGCGGGGCAACGGCCAGCACCTGGTCGGCAACGGCGTCGGCGTCGAGACGCGGCTCGCCGTAGATCTTTTCGAGGATGTCGTTCTTGGTGTCGAGCGCGATGGCGATCTTGCGCCGCAGGATGCTGTCGTCGAGCAGGTCCTGCACGCGGATGCCGATGCGCGCGGCCTTGTCCATGTAGGCCGGACCGATTCCGCGCCGGGTTGTGCCGATGGACAGCTTGCCCAGGCGGATCTCGCTCTGCGTATCCATCTCCACGTGGTACGGCATGATCAGATGCGCCGCGCCTGAGATGCGCAGGTTGCTGGTGTCAACCCCGCGCTCTTCCAGCTGGTCGAGCTCTCGCACCAGCACGAACGGATCGACCACCACGCCGTTACCGATGATGCAGAGCGTCGTCGGATACAGGATTCCGCTCGGGATGAGGTGCAGCGCATACGTCTGGTCGCCGGCCACGATCGTGTGCCCGGCGTTATTGCCCCCCTGGTAGCGCGCGACCACGTCGCTGCGCTCGGCCAGACGGTCAATGACCTTGCCTTTGCCCTCATCGCCCCACTGGGCGCCGATTACTACCGTCGCCGGCATGTGCGTCCTTCTCGGTTTGGGTCCATGCATGACACGGCCCGCCATGACGCGGGCCGGACAAACCACGGTTGCATCCTAGGTGACTTCGCGGGCGCTTAGGGGCGCAC
Organism: Actinomycetota bacterium; assembly: GCA_947475125.1. Lineage (GTDB taxonomy): Bacteria > Actinomycetota > Thermoleophilia > Miltoncostaeales > Miltoncostaeaceae > SYFI01. The sequence goes on along the minus strand of CANJMX010000132.1, from coordinate 1,336 downwards.
GGCTCCGATGTAATCGTCCATACGGCTGCCGAGCGACGTCACCTTCACCACATCGCCGGTCTTGGGCGAGTGCACGAAGTTGCCATCGCCGATGTACACGCCCACGTGGCCCAGGCCATCCATGAGCAGCAGATCACCGGGGGCCAGCTGGTCGAGGGGCACCTTGGTGAACTGATTCCAGATGTCCACCGTGTAGTGCGGCACCGACTTGCCGATCTGCGCGTAGATGTACGACACAAATCCTGAGCAGTCGAAGCCGGCTGGTGTGGCACCGGCAGCACGGTAGGGAATGCCCAGCAGGGACAGTGCGATCGGCACCACCGCGGCGTTGGCGGTGGGGTCGGGCAGCACTGCCGGTGCAGCACTGCCGGCGACACTTCGCACCTTCACGCCGATGGTCTGAAGCAGCGTGGTGTCCACGATGCCCGTGGCGGGCAGGCCGAGCTTGCGCTGCAGGGCACGTACACCGGCGCGGGTTCTGGCGTCGTAGGTGCCCGTGACCTTCACGGTCACACCATTTGCGCGCAGGCGCCGCTGCAGCGAGAGCACCAGCGAACTGCGGGCACCCGGTGCGATGAGCGACGTGGCCACGGGTGTGGCGGTGGTGGCTGTGGGCACGGGAGGCGTGGGCACACCAGTGCCCTCGGTGGGCTGTGATGCCTGGGGAGAGGATCCGGGGAGCGTCGTCGGCGTGGTCGACGCGAGAAGCGCATCGCCTCCGACGAGTGAAAGCGAGATTCCGAGAACGAGCGCGATGGCGCGATTGCGCGTGCGTGCGTTGCTCGAGAACGGGCGTATCCGGATCCAGGGCTCCTGTGTTGCCTACGGGGAAGGCGCGTCGGGTGCGGTAAGGACCGCGGATGCTCCAACGCGCGGTGAGCAACCTACGTGGCACCCCGGATGACTGCAACCCCCATTGTGCTGAGGTGACACATCTGTGGTCGCAGCCGGCACGAAAACCGGGCTGCAATGGGAAATCAATGCCTGACGACTGCCGAAACAGGAATGTGTGAATACCGCCATTCCCTGATGCGGACCGGGTGCCGCACCGCTCGCCGCGGTCTAGCGGTCGTGATCCTTGGCGAGGCTCGCGAACTTGGCATACGTGCCCATGAATGCCAGCTTCACGCGGTCGGTCGGGCCATTTCGGTGCTTGGCCACGTTCACCTCGGCGATGCCCTTGCTCTCGCTGTCGGGCTCGTAGTAGTCGTCGCGGTAGATCAAGAGCACCATGTCGGCGTCCTGCTCGATGGCGCCCGACTCACGCAGGTCGGAGAGCATCGGGCGCTTGTCGTTACGGGCGTCAGGCGACCGGTTCAGCTGTGACACCACGATG
>CANJMX010000131.1 GCA_947475125.1 Actinomycetota bacterium | reverse complement strand
CCACCGATACACATGGCCGTCTCGCTCCACGGCACCCACTCCGCACAGCGGGCTCGGAACCCCCATGGCCACCCAGGCCCCCGGCACATTTGAGTGCTCGCCCACCACCAGCACCAGCGCCCCGAAGGCATCAAGCAGGTGCGGCCCGGCGCCGTCGCTCAACACCACGCCGAGCTCAATGGGAATGAGCGCGCCCGTTCGCGCAGAGGCGTCAAGCCCTTCGAGCCACTGGGCCACGGCCTCGGCCTCCGGGCGGGTGAGGCCGGCAAACATCACCTCGCCGTCCGCCCCGACACCGAAGCGGCGTGTGGGATCGCCGCCCGCCAATGGGGATGCGGGGACAGGGATGGGGGTGAGACCGGCCACTCCCGAATGATGACGCATGCCCGCGGCAGCGGGCACCGCTACCGTGACGGCATGCTCGCAATGGTCCTCACCGCCACATCACCCATCGGCACCAAGCCGCTGCGATTCGCGACGTTTCCCGATCCATCACCCGGTCCGGGTGAGGTGCTCATCCGGGTGGGGGCATGCGCCGCGTGCCGCACCGACCTGCAGATCGCCGAAGGCGACTTGCGCGCCCGCACCATGCCCATCGTCCTGGGTCATCAGGTTGCCGGTCGCATCGAGGGGCTCGGCGAAGGCGTCACCGGTTGGGCCGAGGGCGACCGCGCCGGCCTCACATGGCTCGCCGGATCGTGTGGCGACTGTGCCCACTGCCGGGCCGACCGGGAGAACCTGTGCGAGCAGGCAACCTTCACCGGATGGGACCGACACGGTGGATTCGCCGAGATGGTGACGGCCCGCGCCGACGTGGTGGTGCCCCTGCCCGACGGCCCCGAAGATCGCCATCTGGCCCCGCTGCTGTGCGGGGGCGTCATCGGATTCCGCGCACTCCGGGTGGCCGGAGTCACCCCCGGGTCACGAGTGGGGCTCTACGGATTTGGTGCGTCGGCGCTTCAGGCGATTCAGGTGGCGCGCCACTGGGGTTGCCGCATCGCCGTTGCCACGCGCTCACCTGAGGAGCGCTCGCGGGCGCTCGAAATGGGTGCCGAGTGGGTGGGTGGATACGACGACGCACCCCCCTTCCCCCTCGATGCCGCCGTCACCTTTGCGCCATCCGGCGACGTGGTGGTCGCTGCGCTCAAGGCGCTCGACCGTGGCGGCACGGTGGCCGTCAACGCCATTCACCTCGATCGCATCCCGCAGTTCAACTACGGCGACCTCTGGTGGGAGCGGTCCATCCGCAGCGTCGCCAATGTCACCCGTGCCGATGCCCGCGACTATCTGGCGATCGCAGCGCAGATCCCGGTGCGCACCCAGGTGGAGGAGCACGCACTTCCCGATGCCAACCGGGCCCTGCAGCGAATTGCGTCAGGCGAGGTGCAGGGTGCCGCGGTGATCATTCCCTGATCGCCGGGCCCCGGGGGCCCACCATGCGCCCCCGGGGCCGTGCGGTCATCCGAATCCGTCGGTGAGATGCGTGATCGCCCCCGTGAGGGCCTTCTTCAACGCCTCGCCGATATCCGGGGCCCATCCCTTGGCGGCCACCGCAACTGCCGCGACAAGCAGGGTCACCATCACCACCATTCCCACGTACTCCACCGTTCCCTGACCGCGCTCATCGCGCAGGCGCCACCAGGTGGCCAGCGCCGCGGTATGCAATCGAGCCGTCATGCGAGCTGTCACCAGACCTCCCTCATCGTCGTCACCGGTCACTGTGATGGTGGCTGGGCGGGTAGTCACGCATCCAGACCGCCGCGTGCCATCGCGCGCGTGTGTCTGCGCCACCTCAGCGCCGTCTCACGGCCTCGATGGCCCGAATGCGCAGAAACCGTGCACCCCGCAAAATGAGCCAGTCGGCGGCCATCGCCCCGGCAGCGCGGGAGATCTGGAGAAAGCTCTCACGAAGCGGGCGGTCGCCGATACCCAGCGCGTCGCGGGCGATGTCACCACCGCTACTCACCACCTGCCGTGCGGGAGCCATACGCCCCTGCCCAAATATCCCCGCTGCCGTCTCGAGCGGGTGGCGGATGAGCCCCTCGGCCTGCGACCGCACCTCATCAGTGAATCCCCCAAGGGCCTCGAGTTCGCCGTCAACATTGAGGGCACCCCACGACAGGAATCCATCCCATACCCGGTGGAGCAGCCCCGGCTCACCGCGCCTGGCCGCCATATCGGTGGCCAATTGCCGCGACAGGCCCTGGGCCACTGGAGGGCTCTGCGCGACAACCGCCCCCAGCGGTGCGGTCACTCGCGCGATGATCGCGGGCGGGTGATCGGGCACTCGCACCACCCCCGATGCCCACAGCGCCATCGCCGCCATCAGCAGCGCCACCACGAGCGTGATCCCCACATGCTCGACCGTGGCCTGCCCCCGCTGATTCCACCGCCCCCATGCGTTGTCCATGCATCGACCGTATGATCGCGAGGCGCACGCATGGGTGGCGCAACGTGCGCATTACGCCATGCCTTCGCACCGATGCGGCCGGAGTGGCGCTAGCCTTTCCCGTGTCGATCTGAGGAGCACCTGTGTCGATCATCAACTCGATGAGCAGCCGTGCCGGTCGCGTTGCCCGCGACATAAAGGGTTCCGTGCAGAGGGCGCGTCTCGAAGGCGAGCGGCGCCTGCTTGAGCGTCGCCATCGAAGCGCGCTCGAGGCACTCGGGTCGCGGGCCTACGCCCTCATCCGCGACGGTGCAATTTCAGGCGACGCGCTCGCCCCGGAAGTTGCCGACGTGGAGAACCGCCTCGCGGCGATTGACGCTGCAGTGGCTGCGATGGATCACGACGGATCCGATGGCCACGAGGCTGCCCACGATGAGCGCCAGTCCGCCGATATTGCATTTCCCATGGTCTCCGATGAGCCCACGGAGCCCGGCCCAACCGAATGACTTCGTTGCAGTGGTGCCGTTTCCTGCCGGCCCACGCGAAATATCCCTTGCGAGATTGCTCGGTGGCGGTATGATTCCGGACCCGGTCGCCCGGCCGGAGGCATGCAAGGAGCAGTCAGTGCGCACGGAGTCGGACCTCCAGGGACACCATCACGCCGACGCCCCCGGCTGTCACCGCTGCGGGCTTCCGCTGCTGGCATCAACCGACTTCTGCCCCTACTGCGAGCGCTCCATCCATGAGGGCGCCATCAGCCGCCTCGCGCACTGGCGCCCGGCACAGATGGGCGAGATCCGTCGGCCCATGATCACCGAGACGCGCCTCCTGGCCGCCGGCTTCGTCATATTTGCCCTCATTGCGGCGGCCAGCCTGGTCGCCGCGCTGGCCACCTGAACCCACCCCGAAGGGACCCCGAGTGCCGCGTACCACCGACGATGGAACCGAGCTGTTCGAAGTCGGCGATGAGGTCGTGGGTGAGTTCCGCTGCTCCGAGTGCGACCTGCTTGTGACGTCACCTGAAGAGGCCGACGGCATTCTCGTGCTTCCCGCATGCCCGCTGTGCAAGTCGCCGGAGTGGCGCCGAGCGGGCTGACCAGCTATTCCGCCGGGTCGAGCCCGGTGAACACGTCGGATGTCTCCACGACGGTGAGGGTTTCGAAGGTGGCACTGCCCCGGGCGGAGAGCTCGGCGGTCATGTGTGCCACGGCGGCGTCACCCGGTGCCTCAATCACGCTGAGGAAGTCGTAGAGCCCCAGCACGGCCCACTGGTCGATAACGCGGCCACCCAGGTCCTCGATTTCGCGATTCACCTCAAACAGGCGCTCAGGCGTGACGCGAAGCGTCTGAAGGCCCTGAGGGCTGATCGTGGCAAGGAGGATGTAGGTGGTCATGGCGCTGTTGGCCAGTCTACCCACGCGCCGTGCCACGGCGCGAACGCCATGCCGGGGCAATCACGCTGAGGAGTCCTACGAGGGCCAGAAGCAGGCCGGCGATCAGCGCAAGCCAGGTGCCGGCGCCCACTGAACTCTCGATAAGCGGCACGCGGTAGCCCTTGAGGGGAATCGCCGCAGCGCCTGCGCGCACAACGGCGGCGATGTCGGCCGGGCGCGTCACCAGGTGGACGACCTCGGCGATGGCCATGGCCGCAATGACCAGGCCGGATACCAGAGCCCCCATGGCCGCAATCGCCGGGCGACCGAGTGCCATGGCAAACCCGATCACCAACAGGCCCACAACGGCCGCGATGAGGGCCGCCACACCCTGCCACTCGCCCATCCCCGGCTCCGACACCACAAGCTGGAAGTGCACCGAAAGGCTGCCCCATTCGAGCCCGGTGGCGATAATCGCCACCGCCCCCAACAGCACTGCGATAACGAGGAACGCGAGCCGTCCCCCTGCACCATCGCCGCTGTTCACACCTTCGGTCGTCGCCACAGGGCTATCCTGCCCTGCGATTCCCAACAAGGCCCTGGAAGGACCAGTCAATGCAGCGTGACGCAGACCCCACACCCAACGAGCTCCAGCGTGCCCTGCTCGAGTACGAGCCAACGGACCTCGAAGAGCTTCTGATCGCCTGGACCGAGGAGCACTGGAACATGGCCGCGCGGGCGATGGTCTACAACAAGCCCGAGGGCGACAAGAT
>CANJMX010000130.1 GCA_947475125.1 Actinomycetota bacterium | reverse complement strand
TGCCGACAACTCGCGAATAGCGCTGAAGCGTGCCGCCCCGGGCGGCACCCTGCACCGACCGCTGCGGTAGTCGTCAGTGGAACACCGCGCCCACCCGCTCCGCTATTCGCGAGTTGTCCGCCGGGGTTCATGGCCCAACCCGGCCTCACCGAGACGCACGGATACCGGCGCGGATTCCATCCCCCGTGCCGGTATTCGTGGCGGGCTATGGGGCCGGGCGCGCCTTCGGCGTCATGACGAGGGCATCGTTCTCGACGGTGACCTCAACGTCGTCGCCCGGCATGACGGCGCCGGTGAGCATCTCCATCGCGAGCGGGTCCTGGATGCGCTTCTGAATAACGCGCTTGAGTGGTCGCGCCCCGTAGGCCGGGTCGTACCCCTCGTCGGCGATCTTCTCCCGCGCCTCCGGCGTGAGGATGAGGCGGATGTCCTGCTCCTCGAGCCGCTGGTCGAGCCGGACCATCTGCATGTCCACCACCCGGTCGATGTCCTCGCGGCGCAGTCGGGAGAACTGCACGATCTCGTCCACGCGGTTGAGGAACTCTGGACGGAAGTGGTCGCGCAGCGCACCGAGCACGCGCTCGGCTGCGATCTCCTCGTCGATGCCGTCGGACAGAAACTGGCTGCCGATGTTTGAGGTCATGATCACCACGGTGTTGCGGAAGTCCACCACGCGCCCCTGGCCGTCGGTGAGACGGCCGTCATCAAGGAGTTGCAGCAATACGTTGAACACGTCGGGGTGGGCCTTCTCGATCTCGTCGAGTAGAAGCACCGAATACGGGCGGCGGCGGACGGCCTCAGTGAGCTGACCGCCTGCCTCAAACCCCACGTAGCCGGGGGGCGCGCCGATTAGGCGGGCCACCGTGTGCTTCTCCATGTATTCGCTCATGTCGATGCGCACCATCGCGCGCTCGTCGTCGAACATGAACTCGGCCAGCGCCCGGGCCAGTTCCGTCTTGCCCACGCCCGTGGGGCCCAGAAAGATGAATGAGCCGATTGGGCGGGCTGGGTCGGAAAGCCCCGCACGGGAACGCCGTAGGGCGTTGGCAACGGCCTCGACCGCCTCCTGCTGCCCCACCACTCGGTCGTGCAGGCGGTCCTCCATGTGCACAAGCTTCTGCACCTCGCCCTCGAGCAGGCGGTTGACGGGAATGCCGGTCCACGCGGCGACAACCTCGGCCACGTCGTCCTCCGACACCTCCTCCTTGAGCATGCGCCGCTCGGACTGGCGCTCGTCGAGCGCCGCCTGCGCCTCGACAAGCCCTCGCTCCAGCTCGGGGATTGTCCCGAACCGCAGGCGGGCGGCACCCTCCAGATCGGCCTCGCGCTCGGCGCGCTCTACCTCGGTACGCGCCCGCTCGAGGTCCTCCTTGATGTCACGAATGCGGGTGATGGCAGCCTTCTCGTCCTGCCACACAGCCTTCATGCCGTCGGCCTCCTCGCGGAGGTCGGCCAGCTCGGCCACCACGCGCTCACGGCGCTCCACCGACGCGGGGTCGGTCTCGGCCGTAAGCGCCTGCTCCTCGATCTCCAACTGGATGATGCGGCGCAGCGCCACGTCGAGCGCCTCGGGCACCGAGTCGATCTCGATGCGCAGGCGACTGGCCGACTCGTCGATGAGGTCAATGGCCTTGTCGGGCAGAAACCGTGAGGTGATGTAGCGATCCGACATACGGGCCGCCGCCACCAGGGCGGAATCCTTGATGCGCACGCCGTGGTGCACCTCGTAGCGCTCCTTCAGCCCGCGCAGGATGCCGATGGCGTCCTCCACGGACGGCTCGCCCACCATCACCGGCTGGAATCGTCGCTCCAGCGCAGCGTCCTTCTCGATGTGCTGGCGGTACTCGTCAAGCGTGGTGGCGCCCACGGCACGCAGTTCGCCACGCGCGAGCATTGGCTTCAACAGGTTGGCGGCATCCACCGCGCCCTCGGCCTTACCGGCGCCCACAATCGTGTGCAGCTCATCGATGAAAAGGATGATCTCGCCGTCGGCATCGGCGATCTCCTTCAGTACAGCCTTCAGACGGTCTTCGAACTCGCCGCGGTACTTCGACCCGGCGATGAGGGCCCCGATGTCGAGCGAGATCACCCGCTTGCCGGCAAGCCCCTCAGGAACGTCGCCCGCGATGATGCGCTGGGCCAGACCCTCGACGATGGCCGTCTTGCCCACGCCCGGCTCACCAATGAGCACCGGGTTGTTCTTGGTGCGACGCGAGAGCACCTGGATAACCCGCCGCACCTCCTCGTCACGACCGATCACCGGATCGAGTTTGCCCTGGGCCGCGGCGTCGGTCAGGTCGCGTCCGTACTTCTCAAGCGACTGGTACTTCTCCTCGGGGTTCGGGTCGGTCACGCGGGCCGATCCGCGCACCTGACGCAGCGCGTTCATGAGCGACTCGCGGGTGACGCCGGCATCCAGCAGTACCTGCCGGGCCGTGCCACCGTCCTCGACCAACGCCAGCAACAGGTGCTCGGTGCTGATGTATTCGTCTTGCAGCGTGGCGGCTTCCTCGCCAGCACGGCGCACCACTGCACGAAAGGCGGGTGCGAACTCCACGGTGACGTTGGCACCGCTCACCGACGGGCGTGCCTCGACGGCGGACTGCGCCCCGGCGCGCAGCGCACGCGGGTCGGCGCCGGCGCGCTCCACAATGGGTTGCACCACGCCCTCGGGCTGGTCCAGCAGCGCAAGCAGCAGGTGCTCGGGCTCCACCAACTGGTTGCCCCGGGTCTCCGCCAGGGTCTGGGCGCCTGCGAGTGCCTCACTCGCGCGCACGGTCGGCTTGTCGATGGCCATCAGCTTGACCTCCTCGGGTCGCGAACAGTGACGGGGCGCGGCACCGGGCGGAGCCCCGCGGGAATAACGGGTGCCACGCGCACCGCGGGCGGACCCCCGACATGGCGCACGTGGACGATCTCGTGGGACATCGCGCGGCGGGCGGCATCGGCAGCGCGTGCGGCGTCCCTCGCCTGGGCGTCGAGTTCGCGCTCAAGTTCACGTACCCGCGTGATGGCGCGCTCAAGCTCACGCTCCAGCCTGAGCACGCGCTCGATGCCTGCCAAGTTCAGACCGCTTTCCGACAACGACTGGATACGACCCAGCCGGGCGAGATCCACCTGTGAGTAGAGGCGCGTATGCCCCTTACTGCGCCCCGGGCTCAGCAGCCCGCGGCGTTCATACATGCGAAGGGTCTGCGGGTGCATGCCGGCCATCTCGGCGGCGATGCCGATCATGAACACCGGGCGCGCGTCGTCACGAGGCCCACTCATGAGAACAGCCTCGCCCGCGGGTCGTCGGTGTCGAGATCTGAGAACGCGCGCAGCGCCTCCGTCTGCTCATCGGTGAGCGACGACGGAACAGTGACTCTGATCTTGGCCAGCAGCGATCCGCTTCCCTTGCCGTTGAGCTTGGGCGCACCCTTCCCCGGAACCCGCAGGGTACGGCCGTCCTGGCTGCCGGCGGCCACGGTGATGGCGACGCGGCCGTCAAGTGTCGGTACCTCCACCTTGGCCCCAAGCGCCGCCTCGGCAAACGTGATGGGCACCTCGATCACCAGGTCGTCGCCCTTGCGCGTGAAGATGGCGCTCGGCATCACCCGGGTGACCACGTGCAGGTCGCCGGCGGGACCACCGCGCATGCCGGCGCCGCCCTTGCCCTTCAACTTGATGCGGGTGCCGTTCTTGGCCCCGGCGGGGATACGCACACGAATGCGCCGCTCCACCACGCGGGTACCGGTACCGCGGCAGTCCGGACACGGGTCGTCAATGACCGTGCCCTGTCCACCGCACTGCGGGCACTCCTCAGGAATTGAGAAGCCGCCCACATCGTGGGTAACCGATCCACGGCCATCGCAGGCCGAACACAGCCGCGGGGAGCTTCCGGCACGTGCCCCGGATCCGGAACACGTTGCGCATGCCTCCCGGCGTTCGAGCGTGACGGGTACCTCGGCACCCGCCATCGCCTGGTCGAATGACAGCGTGACCTCCACCTCGAGGTCCTGACCCCGACGCGCGGTCTGCCGGCGGGCACCGCCCCGGCGGCCACCGGGAGCGCTGCCCCCGAACATCGATCCGAAGATGTCGCCGAAGCCGGCTGCCCCGCCGCCGCCACCCATACGCGCGGAGCCACCACCCATACGCAGCATCTGCTGCTCGGCGTCGTACTCACGGCGCTTTTCCGGGTCGGAGAGGACATCGTTGGCGTGGGAGATCTCCTTGAAGCGCTCCTCGGCCTTCGGGTCGTCCGGGTTGGCGTCGGGGTGGTGCTTGCGCGCCAGCGATCGATAGGCCTTCTTGATGGCCTCGTCGTCAGCGCTCTCGGTAACCCCCAGGACGTCGTACGGGGACTTCTCGCTCAGTGTGCCCCCCCATCACCGCCGGACACGACCACCCGGGCCGGCCGGATGACCGTGTCGGACAGCCGGTACCCGCGTTCCACCACGGCCACGACCGTGCCAGCCGGATGATCCGGTGACGGCACGCTCTGCACGGCCTCGTGCACGGTGGGATCGAATTGCTCACCGGCAGCCGGGATCTC
>CANJMX010000129.1 GCA_947475125.1 Actinomycetota bacterium | reverse complement strand
GGGGTGCACGGTGGAGGACGGGGCGGTGCGACTTGGCCTGGGCATGGTGCGCACCCTTGGCGAGATACCCGCCCACCGCGTGGTTGACGAACGTGAGGCCCGCGGCCATTTCACCGGCCTGGCCGATCTGATTGCCCGCACCGGCCTGCGTCCGGAGCAGATGGCGATGATGGCCCGCGCCGGGACCCTCGACGCCTTCGAGGTGCCCGAGCGGGAGATGCTGTGGCAGGTGGCCACCCTCGCCCGGCCCCGGCGTATCGCAGGCGCAGAACAACTGCCCCTGCCGCTCGATCCGGCTGCCGCACCGCCGCTCCCCGCCCCCGACCGCATCGACCGGGTCATTGCCGAGTACGAGACCACGGGTGTCTCCACCGGCTGGCACCTGATGACCCTCATCCGCCCGGCGCTGCCGAAGGGCACCATCACCGCAGCGGCGCTCAAGAACACCCGTCACGGCACGGATGTGACCGTCGCCGGCATGGTGGTGGCCCGGCAGCGCCCCATGACCGCCAAGGGCATCGTGTTCCTGCTCATCGAGGACGAAACGGGACCCATCAACGTGATCGTGCGTCCGGCCCTGTACGAGGCCGAACGGTCGCTGCTGCGAGCAGACCCCCTGCTGGTGGTGCGCGGCCGTCTGGAGCGCCGTGAGCGCGTGGTAAACGTGCTGGCAACCACTGTGGAGGCCGCACGCCTGCCTGCGCGCGAGCCCGTGCCCCTGGAGACCACAGGTGATTCCCGTGTGCGCGCGGTAGTGCCCGCGGCCCAGAGCTTCGCCCGGGGGCGTCGCTAGCCCAGCGACTCCACGATCATGGCCACACCCATACCGCCGCCGACGCACAGGGCAGCGCAGCCCAGGCGGGCCTCGCGATGGCGCATCTCATGCAGCAGCGTCACCAGAATGCGCGCGCCTGACGCACCCACGGGGTGCCCCAGCGCAATGGCGCCGCCATTGACGTTGAGCACCTCACGGCCGATTCCAAGTTCGCGCTGCACGGCCACTGCCTGGGCGGCAAAGGCCTCGTTCACCTCAAACAGTTCGATGGCCCGGATATCGTCCACACCGGCGCGGTCCAGTGCGGTGCGAATGGCCTGCACGGGGCCCATGCCCATGATCTCGGGTGCCACCCCGTTCCAGGCGTAGCCGAGAATGCGGGCCATTGGCTGTACGCCGAGCTCGGCCGCGCGGGCCTCCGATAACACGAGCATCGACGCGGCGCCATCATTGATTCCAGATGAGTTCCCCGCGGTCACCGTTCCATCGGCCCTGAATGCGGGCCTCAGTGCGGCGAGGGTCTCCACGGTGGTATCCGGGCGCGGGTGCTCGTCGGTGTCCACCAGCACCGGGTCGCCGCGTCGCTGGGGCACGGGAACGGGAACGATTTCATCGGCAAAGTGCTTGCGCTCGAGCGCAAGCCCCGCGAGCCGCTGGCTTTCAGCAGCGAAGGCGTCCTGATCCTCACGGGTCACACCGAAGCGTTCCGCCACCACTTCGGCGGTGCCGCCCATGTGCTGATCGGTGAGTGCGCACCACAGGCCATCGGCGATGAGCGTGTCGCGCAGCGCCACGTCACCCATGCGCTGCCCCTGTCGAATGCCATCGGCAACGTGGGGCGCGCGGCTCATGTTCTCCATGCCCCCGGCCATCACCACGCCGGCATCGCCGGCACGGACCGCCTGCGCCGCCATGCCCACTGCACGCAGGCCGGATCCGCACAGCATGTTGATGGTGGTCGCCGGGACGGAATCGGGTATCCCTGCGGCGACTGCGGCCTGCCGTGCAGGGCCCTGCCCGAGGCCGGCCTGCAGGATGCATCCCAGCAGGACGTCGTCCACCTGATCGGCTGGCACCCCTGCGCGGACGATGCTCTCGCGCATCACGATGGCGCCAAGTTCGGTCGCGGGAACCGACGACAGCGCACCCATAAAGGCGCCGATGGGCGTCCGGACCGCGCCGGCGATGACGGGGGTGGTCACGCGGTCAGGCGGTGAAGGACTTGCCGCAGCCGCACGACCCGGTGGAGTTGGGGTTATTGATGCGGAAACCCGCGCCCTGGAACCCCTCCTCGTAGTCGAACTCGGCACCGAGCAGATACGGCATGCTCAGGCGGTCGACGATCACGTGCACACCGTGCTGCTCCACCACCTCGTCGCCATCCGCCGCGTGGTCGAACGTCATCGAGTATTCGAAGCCTGAGCAGCCGCCGGGAAGCACCTTCACGCGCAGCCCGGAGCCGGGATCGGCCTCGGTCGCGAGGATCTCGCGGAGCTTGTCACCGGCAACGGGTGTGAGGGTGATCATCCAGCATCCTCCAAAGTGTCCAAACCGCGCGTTCATGCGCAAACCGGAGTGTGCCACGGCATGCGGATGGGGTCCACTCAACCGGCTCCAACCACACTCCAGTCGGCGGTGGTCGAGTGACCCGCGCGGTCCCGGACCCGAGCGTGCAGGCTCAGAGTGCCCATGGGAAGGGCAGATGCGCGGATCTGGAGGGTGTACGGAGTGATGCGGGCGCGACGGGTCATATCCACGCCGTTCACGGTGATCGTGGTGCGTGCCGGGTCGATTCCGGTGCCGCCCGTCTCATCGGAGTACCGGATGGACAGCACTCCACGCACCACGTCGTGATCTGCCGGCGAACGCGCCACAATGCGGGGGGCGCGACCCGGCACCTGTCGCCCGCGGGGGCTCGTGGGGATAGTGCGGCCGCCCCATGCAAGGGCCGCCAGCGAGGTGGCAAACAGCGATGTGGGCTGTCCTGATGCCACCCGCACGCCCCCATCAGCACGTTGCAGCCCCTCCAGCGCTGCCAGCGGGCTCCCTCCCGATGCCCACACACCGCGGTCCGGACGCTCCCCGAGCGCCCTGATGGCCAGCACGGCCCAGGCCGTGGGCACGGCGGCACGGGCGAATGTGCCACCAGAATCCCGAAGCGACAGCAACCGTGCGCGGGCGGCCACGAGTACCGGGTCGCGCACGCCCACGCGGGCGGCCCGCAGCGCCTGCATCACAGTCGCCGTGGTCACGACGTCGGATTGCGGCGCACCGGTGGCAGACCAGCCGCCGTCGGGCAACTGCAGCGATCCGAGTATTGCCACCGCGCCCGTCACCCGGGGGTCGTCGGGAGGCACGGCAGCAGCAATCAAGGCCATCACGCCCCACGCCGTCACCGCGGTGCCCCCCGGAAATGAACCATCCGCCGATCGCTGGGCCGAAACCCGGTCGGCCATTGCCGGATCGAGTGTTCCCGCGGCCCTCTGGGCCATCGACAGCCGGAGCACATCACCGATGGCATCACCGGGGAGTGCCTCAACGGCGTCCCCAAGCCCCAGACCAGCACCGTGCCAGGCCGAGGGATCCTCACCGGCACCCGCCACGGCCATTGCCGCCCACGCGGTATCCGCTGCCTGCCCCGCACCGACTGGCCCGATGGCGCCTGTGAGGGAGTCCTGCCGGGCCGAAAGGTGATCGAGCGCCTTCTCAAGCGGGGAGGCCGCTGCGACAGGGGCGATACCCACGACGACGGCGAGGGCGAAGATGGTGGTGGCGCGGCGCATGCCCAGAACCTTGCCCGACCGCGCCGGACGCGGTACTGCGCACTGTCGCCGGATGACCTCGCCGCGGGGCCGGGCCATGGCGGTGCGGCGGCCGCTCAGGGGTGGTCAGCCCCACGGGCGTCAAGCAGTTCTCCAAAGCGCGTGGCACTGCGCAGCGCGAAGTCCCCGTGGTTGTTGTTGAACACCACCGCCACCTCGCGTGCCACGCGGGCCATGTCGATTACCGGATCGATCCACTCCCCCAACTCGTCGTCGGAGTACTGCCAGTCGAAGCGCTCGGCCACGGTGCGACTTCCCTGCCAGGTCGCCGCATTGCGTCCATGCAGGCGCAGGTATGCCAGCCCCGGGGAGGTGACCTCCACGATGGGCGGCATCGCGCTTGCCACGTCAATCCGCGGGGCATCAACACATACCCATGCCGCATCGCGCTCGCCAAGCATCTCCACCGCCGCCTCGCGCTCGCCCGGTGCCGTCCACGAGGCGTTCCTGAACTCCACGGCGCTGCGAAGGGGTGACAGGCGCTCGATGATGCGCCCGATCTCTGCACGCTGCTCGGGGCCCGATGTCACATGCGGGGGCAGTTGCAACAGCACAGACCCCATCTTGGACCCAAGCGGTGCGATCACTTCGACGAATGCATCAATGACCGCATCCCGCAACTCGCGCGACGGCTTGCGGATTCGCCCCCGGCCGTCGGCCTCGTATGCCAGCTCGCGCAGCGGCGCGGGCAGCCGTGCGGGATCGGCCGCGTGCCCGCTGATCACCTGATTCGCCTTCACATGAAACCGGAAGTCATCAGGTGTGCGTTCGGCCCACCCGTCCACGGTCGACCGGCGCGGAATGGCGTAGAAGGTCGCATTCACCTCCACCATCGGAAATTGCGATGCGTAGTACCGCAGCCGCCCCTCGGCGTCGTTCTTCACGTCGTCCGGGTACCAGCCCGCCTTGATGAACTCAGGGTCGGTCCACGATGCGGTGCCGATGCGGATATCCCGATTGCCGGTCACCCCCACATCATGGTCGACAGCACCTCCAACACCTGCGCACCGCGGTGCCAGTGGTACGTTCAGCATCACCGCCACTCAG
>CANJMX010000128.1 GCA_947475125.1 Actinomycetota bacterium | reverse complement strand
CTACGGTCCCGCACGGGGTGATCTGGGCACGGTGTCTCTCATCGGTCCGGTCCGCATGGACTACGCCCTTGCGATAACGACTGTGCGCGAGGCATCTCGTGCGCTGTCGTCCTATGTGGAGGACGTGTACGGGTGACTGACGATCCGCGCTTCGAGATCCTTGAGGTCTGGCGACGACCCATCGGCGAGGGGGGGCGCGCGGCGGTACGCGTGCTCGCGCGCATCGAAGCGGGCGCCTACGGACCCGAGGAGTACGCCGTGGGTGTGAGCACCGATCCCGACTCGGTGTTCGACCCGGTGTCGGAGGAGACCGACGTGTTCTCCGGCCTCACATTTGCCGAGGCGCACTGGGTGGCCGCCGTTATCGCCAGCAACGAGGGGCAGCCCGAGCAGGCTGAGGATCTGCTGTTCGACCTGCGCGTGCCGGTTGACCTTGAGTGGCGCGACATCGATCTGTCGTCGGTGGTGGTGGAACCGGGCGGGGTGCGGTCAACGCCGCTCGTGCCCTGGGAGCCCGACGACGCGCCGTCGGCCACCCGTTGGGCCATCGCCACCTACACACTCGACTGCGGTCATCAGGCGGTGGAGATGCTGCGGCAGGACCCCGACTCGGCTCCCTTCTGGGTGGAGCAGGGGGCCGTGGATCACCTGGCCGCCCGCGATGCCCGGAGCCTTGCCCGCCTGCTGCTGGAATCGGGCACGCTCGAGGAGGCCCAGGCGCTCGTGGAGTCGGCGCAGGCCAATCTGGCGACGCATCCCGAAGAGCACTCAGACGACGATTCCGAAGGGTCGCACGGGCACTAGCTTGCCAACGACGCGTGACTACTACGAGATCCTCGGGGTGCCCCGGGATGCCTCTGATCGGGATCTGAAGTCGGCATTCCGCCGGCTTGCCCGCGAGCTGCACCCGGATGTGAACCACGACGACCCCACGACCGAGGCACGGTTCAAAGAGGTTGCCGAGGCGTACGAGGTGCTCTCCGACCCCGACCAGCGTGCCCGGTACGACCGATTCGGGCATCAGGGCGTGCGTGGTGCGAGCGGCGGGGGCGGCGGCGCCCAGGACTTTGGATCGTTTCAGGACATCTTCGGCGCCTTCTTCGGCGGCGACCCATTCGGTGGCGGCGCAGCGGGCGCGCAGCCCGGTGACGACATTCTGGTGGGCACGTCGGTGTCGTTTGTCGAATCGGCCACCGGTGTGGAGCAGGAGGTGTCGGTGGAGCGCGTGCAGGAGTGCGCCGTGTGCGACGGGTCGGGCGCAACGCCCGGCAGTAGCCCCACCACCTGCACCACCTGTGAGGGCAATGGACAGGTACGCCAGGTGTTGAACGGGCCGCTCGGCCAGTTCGCCCGCGCGCGGACCTGTCCGGCGTGCAGCGGATCGGGCCTGCACATCACCGACCCCTGCGGCGATTGCCGTGGCCGCGGGCGGGTGCGCGCGCGGTCCAAGGTGTCGGTGCGTATTCCTGCTGGCATCGCCGCAGGGCAGCGCATTCGCATGTCGGGGCGTGGCGGTGCGGGCGAGCGGGGCGCGCCAGCGGGTGACCTGTACGTCGAGGTGAAGGTGATGTCTGACGACCGCTTTATCCGTGACGACCTCGACATCATCTGCGAGGCCCACATCAGCGCCACCGATGCCATGGTGGGTACCACGGTGACGGTGCCGACCATCGAGGGCGAGCGCGAGGTGGATCTGCGCGCGGGCGTGCAGCCCGGCGAGCAGATCCGGCTGAAGGACAAGGGGTTTCCGCAGGTGCAGGGCCGCGGCCACGGCGATCAGGTGGTCGTCGTGGACGTGCGCATTCCGCGCATCACATCCGATGAGGGCCGGGAGGCGCTTCGCCCGCTGGCCGAACACCTTGCCGAGTCGGGTGACGATGGCGACGACGAGGGGTTCTTCGGCCGCCTCCGGCATGCCTTCCGCTGATCGTCTGGTGCGGCTGACGGCCCGGGTGGCCGAAGCCGACACGGATCGGGCCATCGCCGAGGGCTGCGCGCTCACAGGCGGTGGGTGCCGCCAGGGCGAGCCGATCAATGGCGTCGTGGTGCTCGACCTGTGGGTTCCAGGGGTCACCAATCCCGGGGCTGATGCCCTGCGCGCGGCGCTCGCAAACGCCGGGATCACGGCCGAGGTGCATGAGCAGGTGGAGTCGGATGCCTGGCGCAGTGCGCTGCGGGACTTCCATCAACCGGTGGTGGCAGGGCGCATTCGGGTGCGCCCGCCATGGGTGCCTGCGGCACCGGGCATGCTGGATGTGGTGATCGACCCCGGAATGGCCTTTGGCACCGGACAGCACCCCACCACGCGCACGACCCTCCAACTGCTGGCCGAGGTGCCACCGGGCCCGGCCCTGGATGCCGGCTGTGGCACCGGCGTGCTGTCCATCGCCGCCGCCCGCCTGGGGTGTGGTCCGATCGTCGCGATTGACCACGACCCCCACGCCGTACGGGCCGCCCGTGCCGGGGCACGGGCGAACATGGTGGATCTCACGGTGCACGAGATGCGCATCGGGACCGATCCGCTGCCGTACGCGCCCATCGTGCTGGCAAACCTCACGCTCGAGGTGCTGCGCATTCTTGCCGAGGCCCTCGAGGGGCAGGCCCCCGATCAACTCGTTGCGAGTGGCCTGCGTGTGTACGAGGTGGACGAGGCCGTGGCGGCATTCGCCCCTCTGGGGCTGCAGGAGGTACGGCGGCTCGAGGAGGATGGATGGGCCTCCGTGAGGATGCGCCGGTGAGGCACGTGTTCCGGTACCTGGTTGACGGGGATCCGGCCGAGGGCGACCTCATCACGCTGTGTGACGACGATTCGCACCATCTGTCGCGGGTGGTGCGCCGGCAGGTGGGCGACCCGGTTGAGGTCATCGCCCCAGCCGGTGATCTGTGGCCGTGCGAGGTGGTTGCCGTCGGTCGCCCCGCCACCGTGCGTGTCGTCGGCCCTGCCCGACCGGCACCGGCGGCGTGTGACGTCACTCTCTGGGTGGGCCTGACCGAGCCTGGCCGGCTTGACCTGGTTGCCGAGAAGGCGGCCGAGTTGGGTGTGAGGCGTGTGGGTGTGGTGGTGACCGGGCGTGCCAAGCGCGTACCGGATGCCGACGCATGGGATCGCCGTGCCGCGCGCATGCAGCGCCTCGCCGTTTCGGCAGCGCGACAGTCGGGCCGCGGGGTGCGTCCCATTCAGATGGGATTGGTACCGTTGGCGCACGTGATTGAGACCACACCTTCGGGCCAGGGGATCATCCTGGACCCCCGCGCAAGCACGTCGCTTGACGATGCGCTTGGCACCCGCGCTGTCGGGCACGCAGTGACCCTGCTGGTGGGGCCGGACACGGGGTTCTCTGATGGCGAGGCCGATGAGGCCGTCGCGGGCGGATTTACCGCCGTGCAGATGGGTGCCGGCATGCTGCGCGCCGAGACCGCTGCGATCACCGCCGCCGCACTGACCCTGGGTGCGCTCGGCGGGCTCGGGTGACCCGACGCAGGAGTGGACATGCCGGATGACTGCTTGTTCTGCCGCATCGTGGCCGGGGAGATTCCTGCCGAGGTGGTGCGTCGCAGCGATGGCCTGCTGGCGTTTCGTGACATCTCGCCAAAGGCCCCTGTGCACGTGCTGGTGATTCCGGAGCGCCACGTGCAGTCGCTTGCCGGGGTCACGGGGCTCACGCAGGCCGAGCGATCGGACATGCTCGCGTTCATCGCAGATGTGGCAACGCAGGAGGGGCTCGACGAGTCGGGCTATCGAGTCACCACCAACCACGGCCCGGATGGCCAGCAGAGCGTTTTCCACCTGCACTGGCATGTGCTGGGCGGTACGAAACTCTCGGACTCAATGTGACAGGAGCACGATGACCGAACGCGCCATCGAGGTGGCCGACCGTGTGGCAGTGGAGCTCGCCGGCGAGCACGATGCGGTGCTGCGTGCGCTTGAGGAGCGCCTGCGGCTCGACATCAACCTGCGGGGCAACCGTGTGGTGCTCACCGGAGAGGACGTGCGCGTGGAGCGCGGCGTGGCAGTGATTGATGAACTCGCGCGCCTCGTGGATTCGGGCCGCACCCTGGCTCCCACCATGATCGAGGCCGTGGCCTCATCGATCGAGCAGTCCGGGCGACCCGATGCCCTGCTGGGCGACGTGGTGTGGCGACACCGTCAGCGCAGCATCACGCCCACCACGGCGGGCCAGAAGGTGTACGTGGATGCCATCCGCCGGAACACCATCACCTTTGGCATCGGCCCGGCGGGCACCGGCAAGACCTACCTGGCCGTGGCGCTGGCCACCGCCGCGCTGTCGCGCCGCGAGGTGGGGCGCATCATCCTCACCCGTCCGGCCGTGGAGGCGGGGGAGAAGCTGGGGTTCCTGCCCGGGGACGTGGCCGCAAAGGTGGACCCGTACCTCCGTCCGCTCTTTGACGCCATGCACGACATGCTGGACGCGGACCGCGCGCAGGAGTACCTCGAGCGCGGCCAGATTGAGGTGGCACCGCTCGCGTTTATGCGGGGCCGTACGCTCAACGACTCGTTCATCATCCTCGACGAGGCCCAGAACACCACGGTGGAACAGATGAAGATGTTCCTCACGCGCTTGGGCTTCGGGTCGAAGGTGGTGGTGACCGGGGACATCACGCAGGTGGATCTTCCCCGTGACCGCCGGTCCGGCCTGGCGGACATCGAGAAGGTGCT
>CANJMX010000127.1 GCA_947475125.1 Actinomycetota bacterium | reverse complement strand
GCTGGCCGCCTGACCATGGCCGTTGATCGCATCGCCTACTTCTCGGGCCTCGTGGCCGAGACTCCCGACGAGCCCCGCGCCCGGTACGGCCTGGCCGTTGCCCTACGCCACGCCGAGCGCCACGCCGAGGCCATCGACCAGTACCGCGCGTACCTCGATCTGGCCGACGACGAGGGAGCGGCATGGGGACACCTGGCCGAGTGCCTCACGGCCACGGGTGACATCAACGCCGCCGCCGACGCCTACCTCACGGGTATCGATACGGCGCTCCGAAATGGCCACAACGGGCTCGCCGCCGACTACGAGGTTGCAATCGAGGCCCTCAGCTGAGGACCGGCGCAGCAGATCTGTCGGCCCGCGGAGCCGCGCGCTTCTGGTTTCGCAACGCAACGGTGGGTCGAAAGACCGTGCTGGTCACCCTCGGCCCGCGCTTTGTGGAGGCCATCGCCTATCTGGCCATCATGGGGCTGGGGCTCGGCGCGTACCTCAAGAGCGTGGACGGCATCTCGTACGTGCAGTTCATCGCCCCGGGCGTGGCTGCAAGTGCGGTGATGTTCGGGGCCATTCTCGAGACCTCGTACAACGCATTCGTGCGCATTCACGTGCGCCGGGTATTTGAGGCAGCGGTCACCACCCCCCTGTCGGTGGGCGACGTTGTGGTGGGCGAATACCTGTGGGGTGCCACCCGCGGGTCCATCTACGGCGTGGTGTTTCTGGGCGTGATGGCGCCATTTGGCCTGGTGGCCTCGTGGTGGGCCATCCTCTGCCCGCTGGTGTTCGTGATCGGCGCGCTCACCTTCGCGGTGCTCGGGATGACCTACACGTCATACGCGCGCAACATCGAGCACTTCAACATCTTCTGGACTGGCATCCTCACACCCATGTTCCTGTTCTCGGGCATCTTCTTCCCGTTCACGGGCCTGCCCGACTGGGCACAGGTGATCGGCTGGTGTCTACCGCTATCGCACTTTGTGGCCGCCACACGGGAGCTGGTGCTGGGCGACGTCGGTTGGCTCACGGTGGGTCACGTGGCGGTGCTCGTGGCGTTTACGGCGGTGTTCTTCATGGTCCCCATCCGCCGCCTTCGTCGCACCCTGCTGGCGTAGCGGAATTACCGAATGTGTCCATGCCGTGAACCTTCACGGACGGACATGTTGCACGCTTGTAACTTCACGATCGCGAGCCCTGGCACGAGGCTGCGGGCCGCGGACATCCACACGAGGAGAACTCCGGATGAATCGCAGGATCCTGCTGGCTGCGGGCCTGATTGGCGCGTCGGCCCTTGTCATCACTGGCTGCGGAAGCAGCTCGTCCACCGCCGACACCAGCGGTGGCGACTCAAGTGCCCCCGCGGGCGCGGCCACTGGATCGGGTGCATCGTTCCCCGCACCGGCCTACACGCAGTGGTGCCAGGACTCCCAGACGTGTTCGTATGTGTCCAAGGGTTCAGGCGCCGGCATCAAGGACCTGACGAGTGGCGTGGTCGCCTGGGCGGGCAGTGATGCCCCGCTCACCAGCGACGAGACCGCGGCCGTCAAGGGCACGGTGCTCTACTTCCCGACGCTGCTGGGTGCGGTGACGATTCCCACCAACATCGAGGGCGTCAGCAAGCCCATCAACCTGACGGGCCCAGCGCTCGCCGGAATCTTTGACGGCGACATCACGACCTGGAACGACAAGGACATCACGGCGTCCAACCCGGGCGTCACCCTGCCGGCCAAGCCCATCGCGGTGTGCGTGCGTGCCGACTCGTCGGGCACCTCGTACAACTTCTCGGGGTATCTCTCGCAGATCAGCCAGGGCTTCGCCGACAAGGTGGGCGCCGACCCCAGCAAGACCCCGGCGTGGACCGCCAAGGTGTCGGCATCTCCCGGCAACTCCGGTGTTTCCAACTGCGTGAAGAACGGGAGCAACTCCATCGGGTACGTCGATCTGGCCGATGCCAAGCAGGCCGGGCTCGACGGCCAGGCCGCCGCCATTGGTGTGGAGGGCGCATACGTGGCCCCGACCACGGCGTCTATCGATGCGGCGGGCGAAGATGCCCAGCTGAACCCCGACCTCACCGTGAGCGCAAGCCTGGCGAACAGTCAGACCAAGGGTGCCTATCCGATCGTGGCCACCACGTACGCCCTCGCAGTTGAGGGAGGCGCGGACAACGCTGCTGTCAAGAAGGCCCTCACCTACTTCCTGGGTGACAAGGCCCAGGGCCAGCTGGCGAACCTCGGCTATGCCCCACTGCCGTCGTCCATGCTGTCCAAGGCCACCGCGCAGCTCTCCAAGCTGGGCTAGTCCCCACTCTGTATTGCGCAGTACCCGCCGGCCGGGCCCCAAGGGGCTCGGCCGGCGTCGTTTTCACGCCTACGACAGCCCGAGCACCCGCTTCAGTGCCACCTCGACGTCGAGGAGCTCAGTCGCGTCAAGCGCACCGATGCGCTTGCCGAGGCGCGTGACATCAACCGTGCGCAACTGGTCGACCATCACCCGCGTCGCCCGGCCCTTGACGGTGATGGGCGGTCGAAAGTGTGCGGCCTGTGCTGAGGACGAAAGTGGTGCGATGACGACTGTGGACCAGCTGGCCATGGCGTCGGTCTGCAGCACGACCACGGGTCGCGAACCCCCCTGCTCGTGACCGCGCCCCTTGCTGAGGCGTGCACTCACCACGTCGCCCCGCCTCAGTCCGGCCACGGGGCGCTGATCTCTTCCCACTCGCGGAACTCGGCCATCTCTCTCGCCACCGCTTGCTCGTCCTGCATCAATCGTTCGCACTCGGCGCGCAGCGCCTCGTCGGTGAGGCGGGCGGCACGAGCCTCAATCAGTGCGGTCCGCACCGACTCCGATTCGGTCATTCCGGAGTTCACCAACAGGCGCAGCGCTGCTGCACTGTCATCGTCAAGGCGAGCCCGCACGGTTCGAGATGCCATGTCTGAAGTGTGGCACAAATCGTGGCACACAGGCTGTGGGCGTGATGCCATGCGAACAGCGTCGCGCAGCGCCAGCGCGCGACTCCACACCCGGGTGTCGCGAATGCCGCGCCTCTGTGTGGCAGCCCCCGCTACTCGCCCAGCAGTGCCTCGGCGCGGGCCACGTTCACAAGCCCCACGCGGTCGCCCTCCTCTCGCTGCCAGGTATCCCACGTGGGCCCCGGGTCCTCGCGCAGGGTGGTGGGTGCTGGCTGGCCAAGCGCCTGCTCCGCTGCCCGCCGCCACTCATCCGGTAGCTCGTCGGTGATGTGCACACCCATCAACGCCGTGAGCTGCAGTGCCCATATACGCCCGAGGCTTGTGGGGTTGTAGCCACCACCGGCGGTGTCGAGCAGCCGTCCGTCACACACGCCATCGGCCAGGCGCACAATGCGCCGGTAGCACTCCTCAAGGCCCTCGATGGTGACCTGCAGATGCGTGTACGGGTCGGCGTGGTGAACGTCGGCACCCAGATGCACCACGATGGCGTCGGGCACAAATGCCCGCACCGCCGGCTCGACCACCCGCTCGATGGCGGCCAGATAGGCAACGTCGCCGGCAAATGGCGGCAGCGGCACATTGATCGTGGTGCCAGGGGTTCCAGCCGGCCCGCGCTCGGTCACATCGCCGGTGCCCGGGTAGAAGCCGTATACGAACTCGTGCACGGAGATGGTGAGCACGCGTGGGTCGGCGTGGAAGATCCACTGCACGCCATTGCCATGGTGGGCGTCGAGATCCACGTAGGCCACGCGGTCGGCCCCCAGGTCGAGCAGCTCCTGAATGGCGAGTGCGCAGTCGTTGTACACGCAGAAGCCCGAGGCCTTGTTGGCAAAGGCGTGATGCAGGCCGAGGGGCGCGGGACCGAATGCCCGCGTGCCGGGATCGGCCCACACCACTCGCGCGGCCTCCACTGCCGCCCCGCACACATCGGCTGCCGCCTCGTGCATGCCCGCGCGCGGCACGGTGTCGTGGCCAGCCACAAAGCCCCACTGTGTGGCCTCAAACCCCACGGCAACACGTGGGTCGCGTGAGTACTGCTGCACCGCCCTGAGATAGGCGGGGGCGTGAATGCGCGACAGGCTGTCGTCGTCGGCCGCATCGAAATCCACCACCGAAACCCTGGGCGCGTCAAGAAGACCCAGCTGACCCAGCAGATCCCATGCCAGGCCCCGCCGGAGGGGGCGCTCCTCATCGTCAGATGGGTTGTAGGCCTGCAGCCGGGGGTGCCATGGAACGACGACGTCGGACACGTCAGTTGACCGTGACGCGCACGACCCCGGTCTTCGCCAGCGGCACGGCACCCGAGTTGACGAGCGTCACCTGCCGAAAGCCCATGTCAGCCTGCCCGGCCTGCGCTGCCGTAAAGACGTATCGCGACGACACACCGCCGTCCTTGGTGGCCACGTTCTCCCCGGACACCTCGGTGATGAGTGCGGTGGCGTCGTCGTCGTCGCGCACCCAGCCCACGGCCTCCGTGGTCTTTGCCTGATCGGGCGACACCGTGAGCCACATGGTGAACGTCTGGCCGGTGGCCACGGTGATGGTGGGCCCGTCGCCGCTCGCGGGCACGGTGTAGTCGGGCTTGGCGGTCGCGGCGGTGGCAGCCGTTGGTGCCGGCGCAGTGGCCGCCGCCGGAGTGGATTCGTCCCCCCCACATCCGGTGAGAGTGGCGCCAAACACGACGAGGGCAGCGGCTGCCGCGGCGAATGGTTTGCTCATACCGGACAGTGTGCCAGTACGCTTTCGGCATGAGCACCGAACCAGTTGATGCAGC
>CANJMX010000126.1 GCA_947475125.1 Actinomycetota bacterium | reverse complement strand
CCGGGGATGACCCCGAGCATGTCGAGCGCAGCCTTGATCAGGATGGGATTCGTCGTCTCAAAGAGGCCGCTCCACAGGGGCGCGAGTGACGCGTCAATGGCTCGCGCGCCCTCCACGTCGCCCGCGTTCACGGCGGCCACCATCTGCTGCATGCGATCGCCCACCAGGTGAGAGGCGACGGAGATCACTCCGGCACCCCCCATCTCAAGGATGGGCAGCAGCATGTCGTCATTCCCGGCGTAGATCGCCAGGTCGGTCTCGTCGGCCACCCGTCGGGCCTCGGCCAGATCGGGGTTGGCCTGCTTCAGCGCCGCAACACCAGGGATGCGTGCCAGTTCGCTGATGAGCTCGGGCGGCATGTTGATGCCGGTGCGGCCGGGGATGTTGTAGAGCACCACGGGCACGCCAACCTCGGCGATGGCCGCCACATGGCGGCGAATACCCTCAGCCGGGGGGCGGTTGTAATACGGGGTCACCACCAGCACGGCGTCAACGCCGATGCCCTTGGCCACGTCAGTCAGATGCACGGAATGGGCCGTGTCGTTGCTGCCGGTCCCGGCCACCACGGTGCCAATGCCCGCGCACTCCTCGGCGGTCGATCGGAACAGGGCGATGCGCTCGTCGTCGGTGAGCGTGGACGCCTCACCGGTCGTTCCAGCCACCACGATGCCATCCGACCCGTTGGCCAGCAGGTAGCGCACAAGCGCGCGATAGGCGGCGTCGTCCACTGCCCCCGCTGAATCAAAGGGCGTGACGACCGCGGTGAGAACGGCTCCCAGCACGGGCGGGAGCATAGCGACGGCCTCCGGTGTCAGGCGGGCACGGCGGTTACGGGAAGCGGCTCGGGCGTGCGCACGGCGGTGAGCAGGTCGGGGCTCGCCACGTTCCAGTAGCCCCGAACTGCGTACGCCAGCATCCGGCGGCTGGACACCAACCGGGCGAATGTCGCAAACAAGGGGTCGGGCAGCACGTTCAGCACCGTCTGCAGTCGTTCCAGAATCCGGTACCCCTTCGCGCGGGAGTTCACAAAGGCCCGGTACGACGAGAGCGCCTCATCCAGGCGCATCTCACCCGTGCGCACACGCTCGGCGAGCCGCCCGGCAACCTGACCAAACACCAGCGCGGGGCGAATTCCCTCTCCCGACACCGGTAGACACATTCCCGCTGAGTCGCCCACCAGAAACATGCCGTCGCGCACCGGGTCGGTGAGCCGGGATGTGAAGAAGCCACCATGAACGTGTCCGGGATCCCCGAGCGACAACTCGCTGCAGAAGGTGTCGAGGTCGGCGCTGAGATCGGAATGCCCCGAGTAGGTCGCAAGCCCCGCCCGCACGTGGTCGCCGGCCGGAAATGCCCAATAGAAACGCCGGGCGCCACGGCTGGGGCCCACGTAGAAGTGAAGGCCCTCGCCGCGAAATGGCTGACGCGACTCGATGCCGAAGCTCTTTCGCGACGCCCGGGCCGACTTCTCAGCGCCCTTCCCCGCCGCGGTGCGCCAGCCGGCACTGTCAATGACGATGGGCGCCTCAAAGGTGCCCGCCGTGGTCTCCACGCGGCCGGCCCGGGCGCGCGTGATGCGCGCCTGCACATAGTCAGCACCCGTACGCGCGAACAACTCCTCGCAGAAGGCCCGGTAGTTGAACGTGCAGAACGGGAAGAAGGTGAGCCGCTGCACATGGTGCCGTGTGTGGATGTACATGTGCTCGTGCACCTGATCGATGCAGTCGGTCATGTCCATATTCTCGAGGCAGGCGAGCGGAACTGCCGACGCCGACGTTTCGCCGTCACCGATCGGAAGGCGATCGATGATCAGCACCCGGCCGCCCAGCTGCTGGGCGGCGGCGAGGCCCCCGAAGGACCCCCCGCACACAATCGCGTCGTACTGCTCAACCATCAGGGGCGCGGGATCTCCTGGCCGGTCTCCGGATTGATGCGGATGCCATCGGTGATTCCGGTGCCGGGAGGGGCCCCCATGATCAGCCAGGTGGATTCGCGGTCGGAGTTGTTCTGAATGCGCCGCACCGTGTCCTTGGGCACCCGGATCCAGTCGTGGTCGTTCACGATCACGACTTCGCCCTCGATGAGCATCTCCTGAGGCCCGCCGAAGATGAGCCCGTAGATCTCCTCCTGCTCCTGATGGCGGTGGTAGGCCATCTGCTCGCCGGGCCGGAACTTCCAGAGCCGGAGCGTCATGGTCTCGGCCTCAATGGCGCCGGACAGGTCGCGCGACCGCGGTCCGCCGCCCTTGCGCTCCCGCATCTCAATGTCCTCACCCTGCACCTTGGTGTAGGCGTCAGCCATGTCCATTCCTCCAGATCGGGGTGTCCAAATCGAGGTTACCAGCGGGCCATCCGCGACGGCTCAGCCCGGAAAGAGCAGTGGCTCGATGCCGATGGTGAGCCCCGGCCGCTCGGAGACCGCGCGCACGGCCAGCAGCACACCGGGCATGAAACTCTCGCGCGACAGGGAGTCGTGCCGGATGGACAGCGTCTCGGCCGTGCCACCCAGGATGACCTCCTGATGTGCCACAAGCCCTGGCAGGCGCACCGAGTGGATGGGTACGTCACCCTGCATGCCCTCGGCGGTCAGCTTGGCAGTGCCCGACGGCGCGTCAAGCTTGCCATCGTGGTGCAGTTCGATGATCTCGGCCCGCTGCATGTGGTGCGACGCCTCAGCCGCGAAGCGCATCATGAGCACTGCGCCCACAGCGAAGTTGGGTGCAATGAGCAGGTTGGCGGGACCGGACTCGGCAAGATCCCGCAGCGCGCGCAGTTGGTCGTCGGTGAGGCCCGTGGTGCCCACAACGGCGTGCACACCGGCCTCGAGACAGGCGCGGGTGGTTGCGTAGGCCACGTCCGGCTGCGTGAAGTCCACTGCGACCTGCGGTGAGGTTGCGGCGATGGCCTCCTCCACAGTGGCGAACATCGGCACGCCCTTTCCCTCAAGATGGGGGTCGGCCTGTGCGACCAACTCGGTATCGGCAGCGCCATTCACCGCATCCACCACAGTGCGGCCCATCCGGCCCGCCGCCCCAGTCACCATCACACGGATCACGCCGCCTCCACCAGGTTGGGAGCGAGGCGCTCGGCCGCGGACCGCACGGCATCCTCACTCGGCCCGATCGCCGCGACCGACAGCCGCGACGGGTCCCAGAACTCGCTTCCAAGCGCCTGAACGTCGTCGGCCGTGACGGCCTCGATCCGCTCGACGATCTCCTCGATGTCGAGAAGCTCTGTCTCGGTGAGCACCGCGCGCCCGTTGCGCTGCATTCGCGTTGACGGGCTTTCAAGGCTGAGGACGAGGCGACCCTTCAGGTGCTCCTTCGCCCGGGTCAGTTCGGCGGCGGGCACGAGTTCCTCACCCATACGCCGCAGCTCGCGGGCCATCACCTCGGCTGCCTCCACAAGGTTGTCCTCGCGGGTGCCCAGATACACGCCAACCTGGCCCGTATCGGCATACCCCACCGAGTACGTGCCCACTGAGTACGCGAGTCCACGCCGCTCCCGGATCTCCTGGAAGAGCCGCGACGACATCGAACCGCCGAGAATGGTGTCGAGTACCGCCATCGCGTGGCGACGGGAATCCGAGCGGTCAAGCCCCTTGCCGCCAAGCGCCACGTGGTACTGCTCGGTGGGCTTGGTCCTGCTCACCAGAATGGGTGCACCCGGTGCCCCCGGCTCCACCGTGTGGGCACCACCACCCACCGGAAGCCCACCCAGATGCTTCTCGGTAAGTGCCATCAGGCGGTCGTGGTCGATTGATCCGCTGGCGGCCACCACGATATTGGGTGCCACGTAGTGGCCCGCGTGGAACGCCCGGATCTCATCAGCACCGATGGAGCTGATGACCTCGCTGGTACCGATCACCGGGCGGCCGAGTGGCTGGTCAGGAAATACCGCTTCCGACATCAGGTCATGCACAAGATCGCCGGGGTCGTCCTCGTACATGAGGATCTCTTCCAGCACGACCTGCCGCTCCTGGTCCAACTCGCGAAACGCGGGGTTTCGCAGCATGTCGGCCACAACGTCAAACGCCACGTCGAGATGGTCGTCAAGCACGCGGGTGTAGACGACCGTGTGGTCGCGGCCCGTGGCAGCGTTGATCTCCCCGCCCAGGCCATCAAAGACCTGTGCGATCTCCGCCGCGCTGAACCTCTCGGTGCCCTTGAACAGCAGGTGCTCAATGAAATGCGACACACCGGCCTCGCCCGCGTGCTCAAACCGTGAGCCCACGCCAATCCACAGGCCGAGCGCCACGGAACGCACTCCCGGGAGGGGCTCCGAAATCACTCGGAGCCCCTCCGCGGTCGTGTCGAGGGATCGTCCCCCCGTCGTCACTCGGCCAGATCGTCCGTGGAGACCTTGCGGCGGCGGCGCGGACGGCGCTCGGCGTCGCCCTCGGCGCCCTCGGTGCCCTCATCGCCACCCGACTCGCCGGATGCCGCGGGTGCCGAGTCGTCGTTCAGCAGGCGAAGGCCGATGCGACCGCGTGCGCGGTCCACTTCCTCCACCACCACGTCAACCGAGTCACCCCGGTTGATGACGTCCTCCACCTTCTCCACCCGGCCGGAGCCGAGATTGGAGATGTGCAGCAGACCGTCAACGCCCTTGGCGAGCTCGACGAATGCACCGAACGTGGTGGTCTTTACAACCTTCGCACCGGTGTACGTGTCGCCAACCTCGACGTCCTTCGTCATCGAGCGGATGCGCTCGACGCACTGATCTGCCTTCTCACCCTGCACGCCGTACACGCTCACGGTGCCGTCGTCCTCGATGGAGATCTCCACCTCGAAGTCGGCCTCGAGGCCGCGGATGGT
>CANJMX010000125.1 GCA_947475125.1 Actinomycetota bacterium | reverse complement strand
GCTGTGCCCATCGAAGTTCATGCAGAAGGCGGCCGAGGACGGCAAGACGATGCCCGCGGGCATCACGGGTCCCAAGGGGACCACGGGCACGTGAGCCTCATCGGGCGCGCGGCGCTCCTCCTCGCGTTCGCCGCGGCGCTGTACGCGGTTGGTGCGGCCCTGTGGTCGCGCCGTCCTGGTCAGCGCCGCTTCCTGATATCCGCCGAGCGGGCGGTATTTGGCATGACCGGGGTCACCACCGTGGCCGTGCTCACCATGTGGACGGCGCTGCTTACCGACCGCTTCGACCTGGCCAACGTGGCGGGGTATTCATCACGCTCCCTCGGGTGGGGATACAAGATGACGGCCATGTGGGGCAGCCAGGCGGGATCGCTGCTGCTGTGGGCATGGCTCCTGTCGCTGGTGTCGTCGCTGGTGGTCATCACGAACCGGCGCCGCAACCGTGAGCTCATGCCCATCGTTGTGGCGGTGCTCATGGGCGTGGGCGTGTTCTTCACCAGCATCCTCTCGTTCATCACGAGCCCCTTCGAGACGCTGTCCCCGGTACCGCTTGATGGTCGCGGTCTCAATCCGCTGCTGCAGAACGTGTACATGGAGAGCCACCCGCCGCTCCTCTACATCGGGTACGTGGGGCTCACCGTGCCCTTCGCCTTCGCAGTGGCCGCGCTGGTGACCCGCCGCCTCGATGCGTCGTGGATCACCTCGGTACGCCGTTGGACGATCCTCAGCTGGTTGTTTCTTGGCGTGGGCATCGTGCTCGGGTCGCGATGGGCCTACGAAGAACTCGGATGGGGCGGCTACTGGGCCTGGGACCCGGTGGAGAACGCGGCCCTCATGCCCTGGTTGGTGGCCACCGCCTTCCTGCACTCGGTCATGGTGCAGGAGCGCCGGGGCATGCTGAAGATCTGGAACATGGTGCTGGTGACGCTCACGTTCACACTCGCCCTCTTTGGCACGTTTCTCACCCGCTCGGGGATTCTGTCGTCGGTGCATGCGTTCGGTGAGAGCACCCTCGGCCCGTACTTCCTGGGCCTCATCATCGTCGTGCTGGTGGGGGCCTTCGCGCTGCTCATCACGCGCCTGCCGCTGCTGCGAAGCCAGAACTCGCTTGAGAGCTACGTGAGCCGTGAGGCGATCTTCCTCTACAACAACCTCTTGCTGGTGGGGCTCGCATTCGCGGTGTTCTGGGGCACCATCTTCCCGGTGCTGTCAGAGGCCGTGCGTGGCGACAAGATCACGGTGGGGCAGGGCTTCTTCGATCAGGTGGCTGCGCCCATTGGGCTGGCGCTGCTGTTCTTCACTGGCGTCGGGCCGCTTGTGCCGTGGCGCAAGGCATCGCGCCGTGAACTGCAGCGCCGCTTCGGCGCGCCACTGCTGGTCGCGGTCATTGCGCTGGTCCCGGCCCTGATGATTGCGTCGGAGGGCGCGCACTGGTGGGCCGCGGCCGCGCTGGTACTGGCTGCCTTTACCCTCACCTGCATCGCCGGCGAGTTCTGGCGTGGCATCAGGGCGCGCCATCAGATCGGCGAGGTGTCCTGGCCCGGTGCCTTCGGCCAGCTGTTTGTGCGTAACCGCCGCCGCTATGGGGGCTATATCGCCCACATCGGTCTGGTGCTCGTAATCGTGGGCATCGCCTGCCAGGGCGCGTTCTCGTCGCAGGCCGATATGGCACTGCGCAAGGGGCAGCACGGGCAGGTGGCCGGCTACACGGTTGTGAACGAGGGAGGTACCCGCACGCGGGATGACCACAAGATGAGCGTGGGGGTCGCGCTCGGACTGTACGACGGCACATCCCGCATCACGACCCTCACCCCAGGTGTCGACGTCTTCGTGCCCCAGATGCAGCGCTCCAGCGAGGTGGCCATCGACACCACGCCGTTCCGGGATGTGTACGTGGTGCTCGTGGGGCTCACTCCCGATGGTCTGGCGCGGATCAGCGTATTCGTCAACCCGATGATGCTTTGGATCTGGGTTGGCGGGCTGATCGTGGCCTTCGGGGCGCTGATCGCCGTGTGGCCCGCACGCCGCTCCCGCGCGCCCTCCACCATCGAATCGGGGGCCAATGGCGCAGCCCGCGGGTAGCCTCGCGCCGCCGCCGCATGTCGTCCGACCGGCCGCGTCACACCGATGACCTACCTTCTCATTGCCGTTCTCAGCATCGTTCTCGTCGCGCTCATCGCGTGGCCGCTGGTCGGGGGGCGTGTTGCGCCGGAGCCTGCGCCCGGGGCGGCGGAGCTTGCAGGGGTGGAAGATGACCTCATCCGTTCACTTGACGCCATCCGCGAGATCGACATGGACCACCGGGCGGGCAATCTGTCGGATGAGGATTTTGCCGCGCTCGATCATGAAGAGCGCGCCCACGCAGTGGAGTTGATGCGTCGCCGCGACGACCTTCGCGGCCCGGGCGCCGGCTGATGCACCGCCGCACCGCCTGGCGGGTGTGTGCCGCCGGCCTCGCTGGACTGGCGGCCGTGCCGCTCCTCACCGGCTGCAGCGCACGGCTTACGCAGATGGTTGCCATTGCGGGTGACGGCGGCGGAAACCTGTCGGTGGAACTGCGCCTCGACCCTGAAGCCCAGCGCGCCATCGACCTGCCCGCACAGTTGGCGGCCGGCACCTTCGACCAGTTTCTTCTGGTGGGTGGGGAGCGATGGACCGCCCCCGGCGACGCGTCGTCGACAGTGCAGCAGTCGCAGGAGCCCGATGGCACAGTGGTGCTTACGAGCGTGCACCGGCTGCGGGCAGGCACGGGGGATCTCGCCGACCTCCGGTCAACGCTCGGGATCTACCGTCCCCTCCAGCCCATCCTCGCTGCCACGGGGCGCTACTGGGGAGCGCCGGTCGCGGGCGAGACATCCACCACCAGCACCACGGGGACCACCGGCACTGTGACCGCCCCGACCACGCCCACGGTGGTGGCGGGCGGCACCGGCGCGGCACAGGCGGGTATCACCGGCCTTCCGTCTCAGGCAACCCTGCAGTCGCTCCTGGCATCGGAGTTCACCTCGGCGCGCACCGACCGAAGCGGCCGCCGTTTGCGACCGACCTTCACGATCGCGTCGCGCGCGGGGGTGGGGGAGGTGCTCGACCCGACATGCGACGCCGCCAGTAACCGATACCCCAAGACCCGCGCCGACAAGGATCTGGTGAGTGGCCTCACGTTGCGTTACACGTGGGCGATGCCATCCGGGATCTCAGTTGCGTCGCAGGGGGCCGCCCTCACGCCTGACAAGGCAACGGCCACCTGGACCATGCCGTACGGGCAGTGCGAGCTGATGGAGATCTCCTCAACTGGCGCCGATGACGGCCGCTTTGTGAACGGCCTGATTCTGGGTGGCACCCTGATATTCCTCATGATCGTGTTCGGGTTGCGCAGCCTCGGGAAGCGCCGTCGCGCCCGGGATAGCGACGCCTGACCCGTCGCCACGGCCGGGTGGGGCGAGAATCACCTAAGAAACGCTCCTGAGCAGGGAGAAACTGGCAAGAACCACCTTGGCGTTCAAACGGGACGCTTCCCCATATGTCATGCAGTCTCCGTTACAAAAGTCCCGCCAAACGTCGTAATTCCGTAAAGATCATGTGCCCCAAGGGGTTGACTCGCCGGGGTCAGTCGCTAGGGTCGTTCGCGGCCATGACCTCCGAGGGGCACGTGTCCCGGCTCCTGCCGCGACACATGTGACCTACAGCCGGTGAAGAACGCCCGAACACGGGTGATCGGCGGAAAGGAACATAGGATCATCGACCGTTCCAGCAATGCCGTGCGCGTGACCGGCCGGCCAGTCCGCTTTCTGGCGGGTGTGGCTGTCGCATTCACCGTCGTGATCGGAGCACCAGCCGCCTTCGGCGTCGGCAGCCCGTCGCAGCTTCCGGTGGTCGACCCTGGCGTTCCGCCGGCCGACGCCGGCGTGGCACCCGCGCCTGTCGCATCCGCACCTGTCGCCACGGCACCCGCCGCCACGACCCCTCCAGCCGCCGCCGCACCGGGCACCACCGGTTCGCTGGCACCGGGCGCTGGTGGAGCCGACGTGAAGGCGCTCCAGCGCAAACTCCGCGTGCGGGGCATCCGCGTTCCGGTTGATGGTTCGTATGGTCGTCAGACCCGCGCCGGCGTGCGCATCCTGCAGCGCAAGCTTCGCCTGCCGGTGACTGGGATCGCCGACGCCAAGCTGTTGTCGAAGCTTGGCCTCAAGATCCGGGCCGTGGCCTCAGCACCGGTCGCCACTCCGGCGGCACCGGCTGCGGCTCAGTACCTCAAGGTCTTCCCGGTGAGCGGCACGCATTCATACGAGAGTGACTTCGGCGCCGCCCGGCACCAGGGCTCCCATGAGGGCAACGACATCATGTCGCCGCGCGGT
This sequence comes from Actinomycetota bacterium, assembly GCA_947475125.1. Lineage (GTDB taxonomy): Bacteria > Actinomycetota > Thermoleophilia > Miltoncostaeales > Miltoncostaeaceae > SYFI01. The sequence goes on along the minus strand of CANJMX010000125.1, from coordinate 465 downwards.
ACTCCGGTGGTGGCCGTGGCGGATGGCACCATCAAGCGCCTTACGCGGGTTGAGACCGGTCTCGGCGGTGTGTGGATCTGGCTCGTGGACACCGCGGGCAACGAGTACTACTACGCGCACCTGAACGACATCGTGGCCGGGCTGGACGCCGGTTCGAAGGTGACGGCCGGGCAGCAGATCGGCACCGTCGGCAATACCGGCGACGCGCGCTTCGGCGACTGCCACCTGCACTTCGAGGTTCACCCGGGTGGCGGCGGCGCCGTCAATCCCTACACGGATCTCGTCGCGCTCGACCCGAACCACGGCAAGAACTGATCGGCGGTGATGGCGCGCCCCTGAGGGGGTGGCGCCATCACCGCACCGATCGCAGGTAATCTCCCGGCCCGTTCACCACGCGAACCGAGAGGACTCCTCGCGTTGTCAGAAATGCCGCCCGTCCAGAAGACCGCCCAGTACCTCGCCCTG
>CANJMX010000124.1 GCA_947475125.1 Actinomycetota bacterium | reverse complement strand
CTTGAGGGTGGCCTGCACGATTACACCCAGTGTGCCGAGCGACCCCACCATGAGCCGGGGCAGGTCGAAGCCGGTCACCAGCTTGACTGTGCGTCCGCCGCCCACCACCAGGCGCCCGTCACCCGTGGCCACCACCACCTCCATGAGGGAGTCGCGCACCGCACCCTGACGAAGTCGCCGTTTGCCGGTACGCGCAGCCGACAGGATCCCGCCAACGGTGGCACCGGGGCGGATGTCGGCCGATGCCCAGCGCTGGCCCTTGGCACCGATGAGCGCTGCCACGTCGGTGGCGAGTGCCCCGCCCTCGACCGTGATGATCATGTCGGCGGGTGCGTAGTCCACCACCCGGTTGAGTGCGAGGGTGCACACCGAGTCATCCGCCGCAGAGGGGCGCCCACGCCGTGATTCGGTGCCACCACCGCGCACGGCCACGGTGCGCCGGTCGTCGCTGGCCACGGCGAGTGCCTCGGCCAGTTCCTCGCGGGTCGTCGGGGTCAGATCCATGTGCCCTCCGGCGGCTCGCGACCACCGAGCATTGCTTCGCCGCACCGCGCGCCGAGCGGCAGCACCTTGTGCGGGTTGAGCCGCTCATCGGGGTCGAACGCCCGGCGCATACAGGCCTGGGCCTCCAGGTCTCCCTCGGTGAATACCAGCGGCATGTAGTCGCGCTTCTCCAGCCCGATGCCGTGCTCGCCCGACAGGGTGCCGCCCACCTCCACGCACTTGCGGATGATGGCGTCGCCCGCCCGCTTGACACGCTCCACCTCGTCGGCATCACGGCGGTCAAAGGCGATGATGGGATGCAGATTGCCGTCGCCCGCGTGGAACACATTGAGGCAGATGAGGTCCTCGCGATCGGTGATCTCGATGATGGCCTCCATCACCTCCACCAGGCGTGAGCGCGGAACCACGCAGTCGTGCAGGAAGTAGTTGGGCTTGACCCGGGCACAGGCACCGAACGCGCTTTTGCGGGCCTTCCACAAGAGCGCCCGCTCGTCCTCATCCTGTGCCACGCGCACGTGCCCCACATTGTTGGCGGCAGCCACTCGCTGCACGGCATCGGTGCCGGCCTCCACATCGGCCGGTGTGCCGTCCACCTCCACGAGCAGCGCGGCGGCAGCGTCAATAGGCAGGCCTGCGTGCACGAATGGCTCGATGGTGCGAAGCATGTTGCGGTCCATCATCTCGAGCGAGGCCGGCACCACTCCGGCGGCGATCACCTGTTCAACCACTGCGGCGGCGTCGGAGATGGTGGGGAAGTCGAGCAGCATGGTGCGGATGGCCGGTGGCTCGGGGGTGAGGCGCACGCAGATACGCGTGACCACGCCCACCATGCCTTCGCTGCCCACCACCACTCCGCGCAGGTCGTACCCCGGAGGGTCAGGCGCTGGCCCGCCGAGCGTGATCACCTCGCCGTCCGCCATCACCAGCTCCATGCCCAGCACGTGCTGGTTGGTCACCCCATACGCAAGGCAGTGCGGGCCCCCCGCGTTGGTGCCCACGTTGCCGCCAATCGAGCACGCCTGCTGACTTGACGGGTCGGGCGCGTAGAACAGTCCGAGGTGGGCAACCGCGGTACTGATGTCGAGGTTCAGTACGCCGGGCTCCACCCACGCGCACGAATTGGGTACGTCCACCTCGATGATGTGGTTCATGCGCGAGAGCGAGATCACCAGTGATCCGGCCAGCGGCACTGCACCCCCGGTGAGCCCGGTGCCCGACCCGCGCGGCACCACGTCGAGTCCGGCGGCCGCTGCCACGCGCATACAGCCGGCCACCTCCTCCGTATTGGCGGGCAGCACGACGAGCCCGCAGTCACCCTCATCCTGGATGGATCCATCGCGGGCGTAGAGCATGGTGGCGAGGTCGCCTGCCAGCACGTGGTCGCGGCCCACCACGGATGCAAACTGAGTCGCGACGTCGCGGGCGGTTGTGGTCATGCCGCCCCCGCAGTCACGCCCACCACCGCTGCCTCGCCGGCCTCGATGGCGGTCATCACCGTGCCGCCCCGCGCCAACTCGATGCCCTCAAGCGACATCAGCCACCGGGGGGCCCGGGTTACCTCGTCCACCCGCACGGCCTCCACCAGTGGGTACGCCCGTGGCATGCGGATGACCCTTAGCGTGCGGAACCCGGACGCGTCGTCGGTCCACCCCAGCGGGTCGACCAGCGAATCGCGCACCGCCTGCGCCAGCGCCTCGTCGTCGAGTGGCCACCATGGGTCGTCGTCCGTGGCCTCTCCGTAGACCTCCGCGCACAGCACGGTGCGACCGTCGGGCACCAGGCCCGGATCCCAGTGGCGGAACTCGGCGATGCGGCTGAACGGCACGCGGCGGTCGGCAACCTGAATCCACGCCTCGTCGGTGAGCTGTTCGCGATCGGCCACGAGGTACACCAGCGTGACCGCGCGCATGGTGATGGGTACCAGCAGGCCTTCGGGCGCCGGGGGGCTGGCGGCGTTCACCACGGCCACGGGGTTGATTGCGCAGATGATGCTGGGTGCGGTGAGCGTGCCGGGATGGTCGCCACCCACGGTGACGCCGGTGACCCGGCCATTCTCGTGCGCCAGGGCAGTCACCGGGGTTCCCAGTCGCACTTCGCCCCCGTGCCGGGTAATGCCGTCGGCCATGGCGTCCATCAGCGCACCGATGCCGCCCGCCGGGTACCAGAAGCCATCTGGAGCCTGCTGCTCATCCCGTAGTTTGCGGGATCGATCTGCCGAGATGACCTCCAGCGGCCAGCCATCCACCTTCTCCACGTACGGCCGCACGACGTGGTCGCGGAATCCCGCGCCGATGCGCGACCCCAACTCGCCGGCCGCGGTGCCGTCGTCGGGCACACGGTCGTTGGGCGCCTCCGGCATCTGGTCGATGTAGCGGCCGGGTACCACACGCCCGTGCTGCACCCGGGCCACGGGCCGGTCAATCCATCGCATGGGGGAATCCATCAGGTGCTCGGCCCACGCGACGCGGGCGACATCGTGGATGAATGGGATGTGCCCGCCCAGATCAAAGCGGCATCCATCGCCTGTGAGCGTGCGGCAGAGCCCACCCACGTGGTCGGCTCCCTCAACGAGGGTGACGGTTGCCCCATCGCGTGCCGCAGCAAGCGCAGCCGCGAGGCCCGCGGGGCCTCCTCCCAGCACCACAATGTCGCCGCGCTCAGCCATTCCCGGCACGGTGCCCGCTCGGAGGACGACTTGCAAGCCGCGAGCGACCCGGAAGTGACTATCCTCGCCCAAGTGCCGCGACCGTCTGTGCCTTCCCTGGCCGCCGCCGGACTTGCCGTACTTCTGATCACCGCCGGATCCGCCAGTGCCACTACCGGCGGCGCCGTCAGTTCATCGGGAGTGCGCTGGACCGTGCTGGTGATCGCCGCCGTCCTCATCGCGGCGGGCGGTCTCGCGATCGTCAAGAGCATGTGGGGTATGCGCGCGCCGCTCAAGCGTGGAGCCACCGAGACCACCGAGACCCTGTGGCTGCTGTTGCCCCTCATTCTCGCGGTGGCGCTGGTGGTCTTCGCGGCGCAGGGGATCTCATGACCACCGCCGCCGACGCAACCGCACCGCGACCAGGCCTTCTGCGCGATCTCATCACCCTGACGAAGCCGCGCATCATCTCGCTGCTCCTCGTCACCACGGTGTGTGCCATGTTCACGGCCGAGCGCGGAGTGCCGAGCGGCTGGCTTATTTTGTGGGCGGTCATCGGCGGCTATCTGTCCGCCGGCGGGGCGAACACCATCAACCAGTTCGTCGACCGTGACATCGACGCCGTAATGGGCCGGACCGATCGCCGACCCATCGTCATGGGACGCATCTCGGCTGGCTGGGCACTGGCATTCGGGCTTACGCTGGTCGCTGCCAGCGTGCTGGTGTTCGGGTTCGGAACCACCTGGGTCGCCGCCGGCCTATCGCTTCTGGGCGTCGCGCTGTACGTGTTTCTCTACACGCTGTGGCTCAAGCGCACGACGATTCACAACATCGTCATCGGGGGTGCTGCCGGGGCCGTGCCGCCGCTGGTGGGATGGGCGGCCATCACCGGCGACATCTCGTTCGGTGCCGTACTGCTGTTTGCCATCGTCTTCTTCTGGACCCCGCCGCACTTCTGGGCCCTGGCGCTCATGTTGAAGCGCGATTACTCCGAGGCCGGCGTGCCGATGCTGCCCGTGGTGTACGGCGAGTCGGCCACCCGCCTGCAGGTGCTGCTGTGGACCGTGGTGATGGCTGGCGTCACGCTGCTGCCGGTGGCCGCAGGGGTTGCAGGACTCGTCTATCTCATCAGTGCCGTGGTGCTGAACGTGGTGTTCCTCTACGCGGCCTGGCGTCTTCTGCAGGGCGACACGCGGCGTGACTGGGCCGCTGTCACGTTTCACTTCTCGCTCATCTATCTCACACTGCTGTTCATCGCGCTGGCAGTGGACGCCGCGGTATGAGCGGCAGCCGTGGCCGCCACGGCTTTGGTGGCTTGGCGTTTTTCGGCACCCCACTGGGCATCGTCTTTTCGACCGTGCTTATCGACCTCATCGGCTTCGGCATCGTCATCCCGCTGGTGCCGCTGTACGCCGAGAAGTTTGGGGCGTCGGTCATTCAGATCGGACTTCTCACCGGCTCGTATGCGCTGATGCAGTTGATCTTCGCGCCCATCTGGGGGCGCGTGTCCGATCGCTACGGCCGCCGCCCGGTCATTCTGGGATCGCTCATCGGCTCATCGGTGGCATGGCTCATGTTCGGGTTCGCGGGCGCCCTGTGGATGCTGTTCTTCGCCCGCATCCTCGACGGCATCTCCGGTGCGTCGTACGCCGCCGCCCAGGCATACGTGGCCG
>CANJMX010000123.1 GCA_947475125.1 Actinomycetota bacterium | reverse complement strand
TCCCGCGCTCACCTACTGGGGGATCTCCTACGGGACCCTGCTCGGATCGACCTACGCGCAGATCTTCCCGTCCAAGGTCCGGTCGATGATCTTTGACGGCAACATGAACCCCCAGACCACGCTGGCCGGCATCAACAGCGGATCGATTGCGCCGGACGATTCGATCGGGTTCTTCCTGCGGGCCAACCCCGACGTGGCCCAGCAGTACTCACGGGTAATCCAGCGGCTGAACAAGCGACCCATGACCTTGAAGCCGGTGCGTGCACCCGGGCAGACGCCTGTGCTCTATACGCGGTGGGATCTGCTGGACGTACTGAATGACAGCGTGGACTTTTACTATGAGCGCGGCAGTGACTGGGCCAATGCCCGGCTGGCGATTACCACGGCATGGCAGGCCGCATTCGGCACCGGCGCCGAGCGGCAGTCCGCGCGCGCGGCGCTGCTGTCGAATGGCAACCTGAACAGCCCGTCAACGGGGACGGTGGGAAGCCTTTGGTCGGCCGTGGTGTGCCAGGACTTCGCCGATCGCATCAGCCTGTCCACCCAGCAGCGCCTGCTCAAGTGGGACGTGCGGCAAGGGCCCCTCTACGGGGGGACTCTGGGCATGGATTACCTCACCACCTGCAACGGCTACGGCGCTGCCACCCCGCACCCGGTACCTGTGCCCACCGCATATGGCCCGCCAGTGACCGGGCTCATCCTCAACACCACCCACGATGGCGAGACCCCGTACCAGTGGGCGGTCAACATGGCGCGCACCTACCCCAGCATGACCATGGTGACGCTGGTAGGAGGCATTCACGGCAGCTTTGGCATCGGCAACTCGCCGTGCGTGGACGCAGCCGGGGTAAATCTGCTGGTACAGGGAGGCCTGGGCGGAGTGGATGGGACGAGCATGGATCAGGCGTGCCCATTTGCGGCGCCCCCCGCAAGCGCCCCCTGACCGGTGTCGGAGAGGTCAGCGGGCGTCGAGCTTGCTGACCTCTCCGACGTTTCTGATGTCGAAGGCATCGGCGCCCCATGGCTCATCCAGATAGGCCTCGAGCGTCTCGACCGCAACGGCGGGTGACGTTGCGCGCAGGCTCATCACCAGCACGTTGGCGTGGTTGAACTTGCGCGCCAGGCGGGCAGTCTCGGCATCGCCGCACAGCGCTGCACGCACCCCCTGCACCTTGTTGGCCGCGATGGCGGCACCCGTGCCGCTCCAGCAGAACAGCACCGCGGTATCGGCAACGCCATCTGCCACAGGGCGCACGGTGGCATCACTTACCGCCACCCACTCGCGATCGTCACCGTCCGCAAGCGCACCCACCAACGTGATGTCGTGATCCCTGCCTGCGAGCCACTGGACGACCGCATCGGTCACGGGCTGCCGTAGGTCTGATCCCACCGAGATCTTCATGGGATCGACTGTAGACGGACCCAGATCACTCCGGTACGCGCAGGAAGAGGCCCCGAGCCCGACCGGGCTCCCACCGCATATGGGTTGCGCGGCGCGCTGGCATTTCCCGGGATGCCCCATGAGGTTGAGGCGTCGACCGGTGCCATCAGTCGCTACGTTGTCCGACGTGATCGTTCGAGGCGGGACATTCGGGCCGGTGGCCACCAACACCTATGTGGTGGCGGACCGGGAGGGCGGAAGCGCTCTGATTGTGGATCCGGCGGCTGGGAGCAGCGGCTGGGTTGCCACAACAATTGAGGAGATGCGCGTGACCCCGGTGGCGGTGCTCAATACCCATGGGCATTGGGACCATGTGGTGGAGAACCACATCTGGGACGCTCAGGGCATCCCGGTGTGGGTGGGCCGCGGGGATGAGGAGTGGCTGACCGCACCGGCCCCGTTCAACCCGGCACTGTTCGGCAACCCGCCGCCCACGCCCGGCGTCACTCCGGCCGCCATTCTCGAGGATGGGGACACCATCACCTGCGGGGATCTCATGTTTCACATGATCGCCGCCCCGGGCCACTCCCCCGGGTGCCAGGTGGCGTACAACGCCGACGCCGGCCAGGCGCTGGTGGGTGACCTCATCTTCGCGATGGGGATCGGGCGCACGGACTTCCCACGTTCGAGCCATGACGACATGGTGCGCTCGCTGGCACGCGTATTTGACGAGGTGCCCGGCGACACGATTATCTATTCAGGCCACGACCGGTGGGGCGTGACCCTCGCGCAGGCTGAGCCCTACGCGCGGATGTTCATGTGATCACGCGGGATGAGGTAATCGCGGCGCTCGACCGCGTGCTCGATCCGGAACTGCACCGCAGCATCGTTGCTCTGGGCATGGTGGGGTCGGTCGCGGTCGACGGCTCGCGGGTTGCAATCACGATCAAGCTCACGGTGGCCGGGTGCCCCCTGAAGGCCGAGATACAGCGCCGGGTGAGCGAGGCCGTGGCGGTGCTCCCGGGCGTGGAGGGTGTGCAGGTGGGGCTCGACACCATGACCGATGAGGAGCGGGCCGGGGTGCGCGACAACATCATCGGAGGGCCGCGAAAGGACAGTCCCTTCGGTCCCGACTCACGCACCAAGGTGATCCTCGTGGCATCGGGCAAGGGTGGCGTGGGCAAGTCGAGCGTGACGTGCAACCTCGCCGTGGCGATGGCCGAGGCCGGTTACTCGGTGGGCCTTCTCGATGCCGACGTGTACGGCTATTCGGTTCCGCGCATGATGGGCGCCGACCGGCAGCCGGTGATGATGGACGACCTGATCATCCCGGTGGAGAGCCACGGCGTGCGCCTTATGTCAATCGGCTTCATGACCGCCGACGACAACCCGGTGATATGGCGCGGGCCAATGCTGCACAAGGCGCTCACCTCGTTTGTCACCGAGGTCTTCTGGGACGACCCTGACGTGTTGTTGGTGGACCTCCCGCCCGGGACCGGCGACGTGTCGCTGTCACTCGCCGGACTGCTGCCCTCCGCGCATGTGGTGGTAGTGACTACCCCGCAGCTCACAGCGCAGCGGGTGGCCCGTCGCGCCGCGGCGATGGCCGACCGGGTCGAACTTCCCGTGGTCGGCGTGATTGAGAACATGTCGTGGTTCATCGCCCCCGACACCGGGGCGAGGTACGAGGTATTTGCCGGTGGTGGAGGCGCGGCGCTTGCGGCCGACATCGGGGTGCCACTGCTGGGTCAGGTGCCGCTTGAGTCGGATGTCGCACGGGCCGGCGACGAGGGCCTGCCGGTGGTGGCCGCTCGCCCAGACAGCGCTGCTGCGAAGGAGCTTCGCGTCATCGCGACGAAGGTTGCACAAGCCGTGGGCCTCGCCCGCGTGACGGGGTAGACTTCCCCACGTTCCCGGACGCCATCGCGTCCATTGAAATCGAGCGCCCAAGGAGCCTCTGTTGGCATACGTCATCACCGAGCCCTGCATCGGCACCAAGGACACTTCCTGCGCGGACGTGTGCCCGGTCGACTGCATCCACCCCGCCCCCGGCGAGGACAACGCGGACACCGCGACGATGCTGTACATCGATCCGTCCGAATGCATTGACTGCGATGCCTGCGTCGAGGCCTGCCCGGTCGACGCCACCATGGCCGAGGACGACATCCCCGCCCAGTGGGGGGCGTTCAAGGAGATCAACCGCGTCTACTTCGACCAGGGCCACGAGGCGGGCGAGAAGATGGTGCAGGAGTTCCTGGCCGCCCGCGGCTAGCCAACCCCGCCACGAGAAGACCACGAAGGGCGCCCAAGGGCGCCCTTCGTCGTTCTGAAGCCACCCCCCACCCCACCCCCGCTGACAGGCACCCTGTCCACAGGCAAGAAAGCCCATTGGAATGGGCGCCAAGGGTCGGAATGTCACGAATGACCACGTTCTGTACCGGGCGGCGCACATCGCGTCGCCAATCGCGTCGCCGAGCGGTTGGATATCCCAAACAGGCGACCGAGCGGATCCCCATGGCCCGAGACCGACGGAGCACGAAGGCGCGCTCGATCCATCATGTGACGACGCGGGGCAACAACCGGCAGGAAATCTTCCTCGATGACCTTGACCGCGTGATCTTCCTTGAGTGGATCGCCCGTGCAGTCGATCGCTGGGATTGGGGGCTCCTGGCCTACTGCCTTATGGACAATCACATCCACCTCGTCGTCGAGGCCGCCCCGGGAGACCTTTCCAGTGGATGCCGAGACGCGCTCGGTTCGTATGCGCGGCGGTTCAACCAGCGCCACGAAACGTCGGGGCACCTCTTCGGCTCCCGCTTCAATTCGGTGGAGGTTATTGACGATCGTCAACTGACCGCCGTGCTCCGCTATGTCGCTCTGAACCCGGTGACGGCTGGTCGGGTAGGGAGCCCCGCAGATTGGCCATGGAGTAGCCACCGCGCTGCAGTCGGTGACCATCCGGCTCCCCTGTTCCTCGACGTTACCCGCCTCTGGTCGTTGCTCGGACGGGATCCTGAGGTCGCCCAGCTCTATCTCCGTGCGGTGATCGCCGTTCAATAAGCCCATGGTCGGACGAGGCCATCAGCGCCTCCCGCCGAATGCGTCACGTCTCACGCAAGTCCAAGCCATCCAGGTGGTGGAATCCCGCCTGCGGACGCCGCTTGACCCCCTGTGGACAAGGTGCCTGTCAGCCGGGGGGTCAGTTGGGTAGCTGCGTCACGGATTGGGCACGTTCTTGCCGTTCTGAAGATGAAAACCGCTTGCGGACGCCGCTTGAGCCCCTGTGGACAAGGTGCCTGTCAGCCGAGGGGCTTCACGTTTCCCTTAGGGCCACTGCCTCGGCCTCGCGCAGGCCCATGCGGCACAGTGACAGCGCTGCCTGACGAACCGCCTCCTGCTCCGGTGCCGCTCGCATCAGGCGCCCGGCCTCGGCCAGTACCGCTGCCGCTGACGTTC
>CANJMX010000122.1 GCA_947475125.1 Actinomycetota bacterium | reverse complement strand
TGGCGCATGCCGCAGTGGTGCCCATCGGGTGCGTGGCGGCACTTGTCACCTGGGTGCTCATCCAGCGGTGGGGCGTGCCCTTTGTGCTGGCATCGGGAGCCACATCCCTTGCTGTGTGCGGGGTCATTGCACTCACCCTGCCAACGGGCACCGCACTTGCCGGCGCGTGGTTTGGCGGCACATTTGTCGGCGCCGCGGGCGCGAGCCGTCTGCCCAATGCGTTCTGGGTGGGTCTCGCCGGGCTGGTGTTCGGCACCCTCATGCTGCACTTCAGCGGGCCGCTGACAGGGCACGTGGGCGTGCTGGGCGCCACGGCCGTCATTGCGAGCCTGGTGGTGGGGGCAGTGGAGTGGGTGGTGCTGGCCCCGCCGGTGCAGCACCGGGCGACGGCGTTCGTGGCGCGGGTGCGCCCCGGGCGGTCGGCTTAGCGCCCGATGCGCGCGTGGCGCATGAGCGTGGCCACGCTTCGCTCGAGTTCGTCGGCGCAGATCTCCCCATCTGCCTGCGTGCAGCCGCGCAGTCGCTCGCCGATCAGGTGCAGCCCCACCTGATCGAGTGCCGCGGTGACGGCCGCCAGTTGCACCAGCACGTCATCGCATGCCGACCCCTCGTCGAGCATGCGCTGCACGCCCCGCAGTTGACCCTCCGCGCGCCGCAGGCGCACCATGATCTGCTCGCGGGTGGGAGGTGCTGATGCGCCGGTGGCCACGGTACGAACTAGTGGTTGTGGCCGCAGCCGCAGCCACCGCCGTGTGCGTGGCCGCCCCCGCCTGATGGCGCACCGGCGCCACCACCACGGGAGGGCTTGGCCGACACGAACCCGGCGGTGATCAACTGTTCCGCCCGCGCCCCGCACTGGGGGCATGAACGGTCCTCATCACGCAGGAACCCCTGGCGGAACACCTCGAAGTCGTGCGCACACGACTGGCATCGCAGGTCGTACGAGGACATGGCTTATGCGAGCCCGAGGGCTTGCTCGATACCCGCGCGCGGCATGGCCCCCACGGCGTTCTTGGTGAGCTCGCCACCCTCGAACAGACCGATGAACGGAATGCCCTGAATCCCATAGCGCTGCGCGATGTCCGGGGCGTCGTCCACGTTCACCTTGCACACCACGACGTCGTCACGGTCGCGGGCGATCTCGTCGATAACCGGGCCGATCATGCGGCAGGGGCCGCACCACGGGGCCCAGAAGTCCACCACGACTGGCTTCTCGCTTTCGAGCACAAGGCCCTGGAAGGTGTCGCTGGTGATCTCGATGACGTCAGACATTCATGCTCCTCGTTCGCGTTCTGGTGTTGTCAACTGGCAACAGCGGCCGGGTGCTCTGTGGCCTCAAGCCACCGCTCGGCATCGATTGCCGCCATGCATCCGCTGCCCGCTGCCGTGATGGCCTGCCGGTACACGGTGTCCTGCACGTCGCCGCATGCGAACACGCCCTCGACGTTGGTGCGGGTACCGTCGGTAATGAGGTAGCCCTCGCCATCGGCCTCGAGGGTTCCCCCAAACAGTTCGGTATTGGGCTGGTGGCCGATGGCCACGAACATGGCAGCGGCCGGGATGACGTGCTCGTCACCGGTGCCGACATCGGCAACGCGTACGCCCTCCACGACGTTGTCGCCCTCCACGTCAACCACCCGGGAGTTCCACACCACGGTGATCTTGGGGTTCAGAAGCACCCGCTGGGCCATGATGGCCGACGCCCGGAACTCATCGCGCCGGTGCACGATGGTCACGCTCTCGCACATGCGGGTAAGGAAGAGCGCCTCCTCCATTGCCGTGTCGCCACCCCCCACGACCACCACTGGCTTGTCGCGGAAGAAGAAGCCGTCACAGGTGGCACACGCCGATACGCCCTTGCCGCGCAGGCGCGTCTCGCCCTCAATGTCCAGCCAGCGCGCGGACGCGCCGGTCGACACGATGATGGAGCGGGCCACGTGCTCAGCGGCATCAACCCACACCCGGAACGGGCGCTCCGAGAAGTCGACCCGCGAGACATCGGCCGTGATGAACCGCGTGCCAAACCGCTCGGCCTGCTGGCGGAACAGGGCCATCATGTCGGGGCCCTGAACGCCATCGGGAAACCCCGGGTAGTTCTCCACGTCGGTTGTGATCATCAATTGGCCACCTGCGCCGTAGCCCTCAATGACCAACGGCTCCAGTCCGGCACGGGCCGCGTAGATGGCGGCGGTGAGCCCGGCGGGCCCGCTGCCGATGATGATCACCTCGTTGACGCCATCCACTGACACACGGCCCTCCTGGGCGCTTGACACGGAGCGGGAGCATACCCCCTCCCGGTATAGAGGGGATACCCTAGCAACATGCCAGATGCCTGCAATGAGTGCGGCGGTCGCGTCGAATACACGGTCGTGTCGGGGATTGTGTCCCTGAAGCGCCGCCGATCGGGAATGGCCTCCGGACGCGTGAGCGCCCTACGGGCCGAGACCTGCATCGAGTGTGGTCTCACCAAGATGTACGCGGAGCGCCCGGAGCGCCTGTTCCGCGACCTGCACCGGAACACGCCGACCAGCTGAGCGCTACTTTGCGCGGGTGGTGAACACCAGCCGGTTGCCCGCGCCAGTGGGGCGCTGCCCCGCCGCCCAGTAGGCGCGCCCCTGCTCCTCCTCGGCCATGGCGATCTTCTCGCCGTCGGCAATGGTCACCACTCCCCAGGCCATGAGCACGCCGATCACCACGCCCTCGGCGGTGCCCCCACGGCCGAGCACGGCCACCAGAAACAGCAGCATGAAGGCCGACGCCATGAACATGACGATGGATGAGATGGTGGTCCATCGCCGCCAGTCGCGTGGTCCGGCCTCGAGCAGGCGTGACCCATCGGCCCGCTGCGCGTCGGGCAGGCGGATAGATGCCAGCCCGCTGCGCTTGAGCCACACGCTGAGGAGCGGGAAGAAGATGAGGCCCGTGATGCCACCCACGCCCACGGTGACGCCCAGCCACATCCACGACCAGCCATCCTCGGACGTGGCTTCAAGGATGACGGACAACCCGAGCAGTGCAAATGACACGCCGATGAGCACCACGCCGTACAGGCGCGACAGCTGCGCGTAGCCCCACAGGAGGTCCCGGTCACCGAGGTTGACGGGATCGATAACGCGTCGGCGCTTCTTTTTTGCCACGGGCGGGAGCGTAGCGAGCCGGGTCGGTCCCAGGCACCACGGGCGATCGCGGGCGGGGTATACGGTGCGACCGTCATGCGAATGCCACGCCCTCCCGCCCTGCTCGCCGTCCGTGCCCGGCTGCGGCAGAGCCCCCGGTGGCGGTGGATGGCCATGGCTGTGGTGGCCGGCGGGATGATGCTGCAGGTGCTCAACATCAGCATCGTCAACATCGCGCTTCCGTCGATCTCGCACGATTTCCACTCAGGCGTCTCGGGCACCAGCTGGGTGGTGACGGGCTATCTGGTGACCCAGGCGGTGCTGCTGCCCATCGCGGGTCGGGCGGGCGATCTGTACGGGCGCCGGCGTGTGTGGGTGGCGGGAATCCTCATCATGGTTCTCGCCTCGGTGCTGTGCGCCGTGGCCTGGAGCGAGCCCGCTCTCGTCCTGTTCCGTATCATGCAGGGGGTCGGTGCCTCGGCCATGGCGCCCACGGCATTCGCCTATGCGGCCATCCTCTTTCCGCCCGAGAAGCGCGGGCTGGCCCTCGGGGTGCTGTCGGGCATCATGGCCGTCGCCCCGGTGCTGGCCCTGAACCTCGCAGGCGTGCTTGTGGGCGTGTGGGGCTGGCGCAGCGTGTTCTGGTTCACCCCGGTGGTGGCGCTGATCGTGCTTGTGGGTGCGCTGTTTGTGATGCGCGAGCGCCCGCCGTCTGAGACCCGCCCATTCGACATGCTGGGCGCCGCGCTGGCAGCGCTTGGCCTGTTCCCGCTGCTCACGGCGCTTTCGCAGGCATCCGTCTGGGGATGGACGGCACCCCGCACGCTCATCGTCGGCACTCTCGGGATCGTGTTTCTCGTGCTGTTCACCTGGCGCGAGCGAACCACCGACGATCCCATGCTTGATCTATCGCTCTTGACACTGTCGACGGTGAGAAATGCCAACCTCGCCGGGTTTGCCGTCGGGGGAGCCATGTTCGGCACGCTCATCCTGCTGCCGTTCTACTTCTCAACGGTGCTCGGCTACTCGGGCATCGAGCTGTCGTTGGCCATCACCCCAGTGGCAGCATGCTTCGTGATCGGCGCGCCGACATCCGGCCGCCTCATGAGCATGGTGGGAAGCGACGTGGTGGTGCGCTTCGCTGTGGGTACGGCGGTGGCCGGCGCAATCGCGCTGGCGCTGGGAGCCATGACGCAGTCGTATGTGTGGATGCTGCCGGGGCTCATCCTCACCGGGCTCGGGTTGTCGTCTGCCACGTCACCCGTGACCACCACGGCGATCCACGAGGCGCCGCGTGATCGGATCGGCGTGGCCGCGGCGCTTCCGAATGTCGCGCGGTATTCCGGCGGTGCCCTCGGCGGCGCCCTTCTCGGTACGGTCCTTGCGATGTCGCTCCCCGCCTCCGTCGCCGCCGACTCCGGCCTGCTGCCCGTTGCCGTGCGCGACCAGGCGGCGCAGGGCATGCGCGCCGCCCTGTTTGCGGCCGCAGGCATCCTGCTGCTGGGCCTCGTGGCGGCCTGGCGCATGCCCCGGGTCGTTGGCCCGGGGGCACGCATCGTGGCGATGATCCCGGGCACGGGCGAGAACCCCCCGAGGCCACGGGAGTGACCCGCGGGGCCTATCTGGCGCTGGTCGCCCTGTTGGTGTTCACCATGGGCACCAGCATCATCACCCCGCTGCTGCCGCTCTATGCGGGCCAGTTCCACCTGTCCAACGGCACGCTCACGCTGCTGTTCGCCACGTACACGGCCACGGTGG
>CANJMX010000121.1 GCA_947475125.1 Actinomycetota bacterium | reverse complement strand
TAGGGCAGGGTGAGCGACAGGTACGTGGCGAAGTTGTTCTGGTTGCCGAAGAACGACGTGGCGGCGAATGCGCCCTCGCGCGGTGTGAGCGCCGAGGCGGGGAAGTGCACGCCCGCGAACACCTCGGCCAGCGCACCCAGAATTGACAATACGAATGCCACCGTCAGCGCACCCAGCACCCACGACAGATATCTGCGCGACGATGCCGCGAGCGGAATGGCCAGCATCAGTCCGCTGCTGATGATGAGGAAGGTCGTCCAGCGGATGGCGTCGGTGGTGGACCCGGCCCAGCTGATTGACACCAGCGCCCAGCCCACCCAGCCCGCCACCAGTGCCATGGGCATGCCCAGGCCATCGGGCACCGGGAGCCCGCGGCCCATCAGCAGCCAGGTGGCGATCCCCAGAATGATGAGTACGGCCACCAACCTGAACGCGAACACCTCGGCATGGCCGGGAACCCCGAGGTTCGGGCCGATGATCGCAGTGATGAGGGCCACCAGCACCGCGGCACGGCCAAGTTCGGGCAGGGTGCGGGTCCGGACCAGCATGACCCCCACAAGGGCCACGGCCAGCAGCACGCCGGGGACTGGCGCGTACGCGGCGAGGGCGCCTGCGGCGACCGCGGCGACGAGAACGAGGACCGCGGCGCGGATGCCGACACCCCCGAGGGCGCCGGTCGGCCCGGTGGGTACGCGTACCGACATCTGAGAGGTGACGCTAGCAGGAGCGCCGCCGCCGTCCGTTACGCGGGGCGCCCTGCGGCCGCTGCCAGAATCCCCAGCACGCGGTCGGTTTCGTGTGTAAGGGAGTGCTCCATGGCCGCCGCACGGCAGGTCTCCGGGTCGGGCCCGGCATCGAGCATCCGCACGAGCCCCTCCGCGATGGCCACCGGATCGCGTGGATCCACGATCACGCCCGCCACGCCGTCGGGCAGCACCTCTTTCAGGCCCCCCACCGACGTTCCCACCACCGGGCGCCCACTGGCCATGGCCTCCAGCGCGGCCACGCCCAGAGGTTCCACCAGGCTCACCTGCGCCACCACGTCGGCCGCGGTCATCCAATCGGTCACGCTGCGGTTGGGGACCACACCCGTTCGGTGCACGGCACCTGGGATACCGAGACGCCGTGCACCGGCATCGATCACCGGGGCCTGAGGGCCGTCTCCCACAAACACCAGACGGGCATCCGGACGATCGGTATGCAGGCGTGCGAATGCCTGTAGAAGACCCATGGGGTTCTTGCGCTCGCTGAGACCACCGACCGCAAGGACGATGGGCACGCCGGCGGGGAGCGACAGCTGCGCGCGCGCGGCCAGTCGGTCGCCGATCTGGAAGCGGTCGGTATCCACGCCCATGCTGGCCACCTCGACCCGCTCGGGTCGCAGGCCCTCTTCGTACATGCGCCCGGCGAGCCACTCGCTCACGGCGATGACCATCGCGGCTCCCGAGACGGCGCCACTGCTCAACTGGCGAATGGTTCCCCGCGAGAGATTGGCCACGTCCCCGCCGTGTGCGGTGATCACCCAGGGGGTGCGTCGCATGCGGCCCGCAAGCGACGCGATGAGGCCGGTGGGAAAGAGGTAGTGCGCCCAGATCACATCGACGTCGCCGGCGCCACTCATGGCCTTCGTGGCCAGGCGCGCGTACTTCGCGGGTGTGCGAAGCGCCCCTGATGCGCGGCTGTTGATGACCACACGATGGACATCAACGCCGCGGGTCTCCATGCAGTCGCACATGCGCTCGATAAACGCCCCGTAGTCGGGTGTACCCGGCCCGGGGTACATGTTTGACAGGCACATGACGCGAAGGGGCGGGAGGGTCATGGCGCCTCTGCGGTGCCGGGCTCGGGCAGGCCGTTGTTCCGCGCCGTGGCCACGATCACCGCGATCCCCGCCGCAAGCAGCCACGTGTATGGGTCCTCCAGGAGCGCCGAGTACAGGAGCGCGTGCACAAAGATGCCCACGAGCCCGGCAAGCATCATGGCGCCCGGCACGCCCACGTCATCATCGCGTTCGCGGCCGGCGCGTATGCCCACAAGCAGCGCCAGCACCGAGAGCCACGTAAACAAGGCGAATCCGACAACGCCCTCTTCGCTGAGGATGGTGACGGGCGCATTGTGCGAGATGACCACGCGGGTCTTCCGCAGCTCTCCGCGCGAGAGTTGCGCCGAGTAGTCGGTGGCGAACGAACCGAGGCCTCCACCCACCACTGGGTGTGCCTTCCACATATCCACGCCACCGTTCACGAGGTCAAAGCGTCCTTCGCTCACCTTGGACAGGCGCGACGTGGACGTGAGGGCATCGCGTACCTGATGCGATCCGGCCACGGCCACGCCGAACCCGAGCACGCTGAAGATGACCGCGACGATGACCACCCGCCTGGCACTGAACATGCGCAGCGACATGATGAACAGCCCGACCATCAGCATGAGCGCGCTTGATCGCGAAAACGTCACGGTGAGACCGGCGGCGTAGATGATCTCTGCCGCCGCACAGGCGATAAGCACCCGCCCGTCTGCCCGTTTCAGGTACGCCACGGCCACGCCGATGAGCATGGCCAGCACCAGGTAGCGCCCCAGGATGTTGGGGTCGTAGAAGATCGAGTTGACCCGGAAGAACCGGCTGTACACGTTGGCCTGCTCGAGGCGGTGGTTCCACAGCACGCCACGGCCGATGTACTCGCCCACGGCCAGGAGCGACACCGGGATGGCCATGGCCATTGTGGTGATGGCAAGCACCGGGAGCGCGCGGCCTCGTCGCCACAACTGCACGGCCACCACATACAGGAGCAGGAACGGGATCCAGAAGAAGGTGATCTTGGTGGCGGCCTCGGCGATGTCTGACGACCAGCACAGCGACACCAGCGTGAAGCCGGCGAAGAGCAGCAGCGGGAGATCGAGCACCGTGCTCGTCCAGCGGCGCGACCCGGAGTCGCCGCGCGCCTGCCACGCCCAGGTGATGAGGCCCAGCACGATCACCCCGTAGAGCGGGATGAGCAGGTTGGCGTCGGTGCCCCCGACGGAGATGGGGATGCGAACAGGCAGTGCCAGGCCCAGCAGCAGGAACCACACCCACGTGCGAGTGGCCAGAAGCCTGCCAATGAAGGCGGCAACCGCGAGACCAATGACGATGGCCACGACGGCCGCGACGGCGCCTGTGGGCTGCGCGAGGCGGTCCTGGATTCCGGACGGCACCAGGGTGGCCGCCATGGCGATCCACGCAGCGAGGAGAATGACCAGGCCGGTGACGCGGCGTGCACCATCGGGCAGACGGAGTGGATCGGCGATGACCCGCGGCATAAGCATCACGGCCATGCCGGCGGCACCGGCGATTGCCGCGGCCTCGCGCACCATTACCGCGCTCACGGGCGCGCTCCCGGCGACGCAGTGGCCGTTGCGGGCCGCTTCACGGGTGCGCAGGGGCGGGTGGTGCGCGCCGTATTGCCCGCCGGATCGCTCACGGCAGCCACGATGGGCTGCGCCCCCGATACCACCCGGCCGGTGGTCCATGTGAACGTGCCCCGCGCCGCCAGGTTACGCGTGTCGGTGGTGGCATCGGTGGCTGGGGAGGTGACCACCAGGCGCGTGGGCTCGTCTGATCCGGTGACCACTGCCACACACGAGTTGCCGGCAACGCGAACAGTCAGACCCGGCAGCGCGGGCGCGGTGGTGTCCACCACGATGCGCCGGCTCTTGGAGAACTTCTTCTTCCCGGCATGGGCCTCGAGGTCAATTGTGTAGGTGCCATCAGGCACCACCGCGGTGCCACCGTCGCCGTTGCCGGTCCATGGCACGCTGAGCGTCTTGGTGCGCACTACCGCACCGTCGGCGAGCGTGCGCACCACAGCACCCGAGGAGTCCTTCACCAGGATGGACACCGAACTGGGTTCGCTCAGCCGGATGGAGACCCGGGCCACATCACGGGCCCCCGGCGTTCCCGGGCTGAACAGAAGGGTGGCGGTGAAGCGCGTGATGATGGGCGGGGGCGTGGTGAACGCGAACGGCAGCACGAACACGCCGAACGCCACCAGCAGCAGCGCGATGATGCCCCCGGCAATCCAGCCGCGCCGCCCCGGGGCGGCTGCGGACCCACCCGCCGCCCGATCAGACATCAGGGGAGGGGCCGGAAGCCCAGCACGATGTAGAAGCCGAAGCGCCCCACAGGGGTGGCGGACAGTTTCTTCTCGCCCTTACGTACCGGCGCGAATTTGTAGATGCGGCCGATCTGCGAGCCGATCTTTCCACCGGGGCGGAAGAAGATGCCGCGCTTGCTCACGGGCACCATGCCCGCCGCCGCCGCGTGCGACTCGAGATCCACCCACGACTGCCAGTTGTCAATGGGGGCCAGGCTCAGCTTGATGCCGGGAACGCCGTGCTCCGACATCCAGCGCCGGGCCCCGGGAAGGCTGCGGCGATTGGGCGTGGAGACGACAAGCAGGCCACCCGGCGCCATCTGCTTGCGCAGTGCACGCAGGCAGGTGCGCGGGTCCTCGAGGTGCTCCAGTACGTCGGTGAGCGTGACCAGGTCGTAGGGACCCTCGGGTGGCTCATAGGCGCTGCCCACCACGGCATCGAGCCGATCGGCTGCGCCCAGGTCCTTCAGGCGGGTACGGGCGATCTCCACAGACTCGGGTGACAGGTCGATTCCCACACCTGAGTACCCACGTCGGGCGAGCTCCTCGAGCAGGAAGCCCCCGCCGCAGCCCACGTCGAGCACGCGGCCACCGGGCCCCGGGCCGTGCTGGTCAATTGTGTCGAGCACGCATGACATGCGGCTCTGCAGGTGCCAGTTCTCCTGCTCCACCGCGCGCAGGCGCGGCGCGATGCGGTCGTAGTACGCCTGGACATCGTCCAGTCGCTCGTCCGTGCGCTCATCCCGGTGGTCGGTCATCGACTCCATTCCG
>CANJMX010000120.1 GCA_947475125.1 Actinomycetota bacterium | reverse complement strand
GGCCTCAGACTTGCGTGGGACGCCTCTTGAGCACCACGGAGAGCACCACGGAGATCACGACGCAGGTACGGCCATGGCGCCTTGACTGCCACGTGGCCGCAGGCGACGACGGCGGTGCCGCCGACGATCTGCGGCGGTCACTCACGGCCCCCTCCCCAACCATCTCGCCCCGATGGTTCTATGACGATGCCGGCTGTGCCCTGTTCGGGCGCATCACCGACCTCGCCGAGTACTACCAAACCCGTACTGAGCAGGCACTTCTCGATGCCCGGATGGAGGCCGTGGTTGATGCCATCCACCCCACCGAACTCGTCGAGATCGGTTCAGGGGCCGCAACCAAGACCCGGGCGATTCTCGGCGCCATGGCACGTGCGGGCGACCTTCACCGGTACATCCCCTTCGACATCAGCCCGGGCACCATCGCCCGAAGTGCATCGGCGCTGGCGGTTGCATACCCGGGGCTGCGGGTGCACGGCGTTGCCGGCGACTTCTCACGGCAACTCGGCAAGATCCCCCGGCGACCGGCGGGTGGTACCCGGCTGGTGGCATTCCTCGGCAGCACCCTCGGCAACCTCGAACCCGCACAGCGGCGGTCAATGGTGCGGCGCCTCGCCCGGCTCCTCAGTCCCGGGGATGCCCTGCTGATGGGGACGGACCTCGCCCACGACCCCGCGGTGCTGGTGCGGGCGTACGACGATGCCCCGGGCGTCACTGCTGAGTTCAACCGCAACATCATCCGCCATATCAACCGGGCGTTCGAGGGCGACGCCGACCCCGATTCATTCGTTCACGAGGCGAGATGGAATACCCGTGCATCACGCATCGAGATGCACCTGCGCGCGAGTCGAGATATCAACTGGGATCTCCCGGGCCTTGACATCCGCGTGCACATCCCCGAGGGACGCACCATCCGCACAGAGATCTCATGCAAGTTCACGGCAGGCGGGGTCGCAGCCCTCTATGCCGACGCCGGGCTCACGCCCACGATGTGGGACGAAGACGCCCTCGGCCGCTACGCGATATCGGTGGCCGTCAAAGACTGATCATTCATGCGGCGGATGATCACCGTGCGCTGACGCATCTCGATCTCGCCCTGCTCCTGCAGGCGCCCGAAGGCAACGGTCACCGACTCCCGGGCCGCACCAACCATGTCGGCGAGCTCCTGATGGGTGACCCTGAGGTCGAGCCTCACCCCCTCCGGCGTCACCCGCCCCCAGTGCTCACCCAGCTGGCGAAGCTTGAACAGAAGCCGGCGCTCCACCCGCGGCTCGAGTGCGATGGCCGTGGAGCGTTCGCGATCGGCCACGGCGCCGGCGAGTGCGTGCACAATCCACGCACCCAGTTCGGGATCGGCCGCCAGTACCTCAGCCATGTCCTCAACCACCACGAGCACCACCGAGTCGGTCGCGCCCCGCATCACAGCACCCGCCGCCTCGGGCCACGCGTCCCCGGGCAACACGAGCGCATCACCCTCCTGGAGGAGGGCGATGGTATGCATCCGCCCGCCGTGACCGGGCACCGCCACTGCGAGCTGGCCGTGCGCCACAACACCAACATGCCCGGATGGGTCCTGAATCACGACCTCTCCGCCGGTGGGCACCTCCACGCGGCGGGAAACCCCCTCCAACCGCACCAGCAGACCCTCCGGAATCCCGGCGCCGGTTGGGGCGTCAATCATGCGTCAGACAGGAGCGCGGCGCGCTGCTCCCATTCGGCGAGGGCGTACACGAGGTCCTCCTGCAGCGCACGGTGGCGCTCGCTGAGTTCCATCACTCGGTCCACATCACCCGCGACCCCTGCAGCCTCAACCTGCCCCTCAACGTCACGCAGATCAGACTCAATTGAGGCGATGCGCGTCTCAATCTTCGACACCTCGCGCGCAATCCGGCCGGTACCGCCCTTCCTGACGGGCTTCGGCGTGACCTCTTTCTGCACCGGCGGCGGGGGGGACATTGCCGCTTCCTCGGCATCCTCCTCGCGCATGGCAAGGAGGTCGGCATATCCACCCGAGCGCATCACCGCGGTGCCCTGCTCCAGCGACAACGTGTGCGTCGCCACCGCGTCGATGAGCGCACGGTCGTGCGAAATCATGATGATCGTGCCGTCATAGGCGCCCAGGGCATCCTCAAGGGCCTCGCGGCTCTCCACATCGAGATGGTTGGTGGGCTCGTCCAGCACCAGAAGGTTTCCGCCCTCGGCCACTAACTGCACCAGGCTCAGGCGTCGGCGCTCCCCACCCGACAGCCCCTCAATGGTGCGGTCGGCCAGCTCGCCGCGAAACAGAAACCGCCCGAGCAGACGCCGTGCCTCGGTCTCGGTGAGCGACGTCCCGGACTTCACCGTCTCCACGATCGTGCGCGTCTCCACGTACTCACGCGCGTGCTGGCTGAAGTACGAGGGAATAACTTTGTGCCCGATGCTCACCCGGCCCGCCGCTGCCTCGCGCCGTCCGAGCAGGGTTTCGATGGTCGTGGTCTTCCCCGCCCCGTTCGGCCCCACCACGGCCACACGCTGCCCCCGCTCGATGGTGAATCCGGCGTCGTCCACAAGTACACGGTCGGCAATGTCCACCCGTAGCCCATCTGCCTCCATCACCACGCGCCCGGGGCGCTCGGTCTTTGGGAACCCGAACGAGAGCGACCGCTCGCGGCTTGGCGGCTCGATGCGCTCGGTGCGCTCCAGACGCTTCGCACGCGACTTCGCCTGACGTGCCCGGGTACCAGCGCGCCAGCGGATGACGAACCGCTCAAGGCGCGCGATCTCCTCGTCGCGGCGCTCGGCCTGCACCGCCAACTGCGCATCATCCTCAGCGCGGGCGCGCCGGAATGCCGAGTACCCCATCGGCCACAGACGGGCCTTCTCGCGCGACAGATCGAGCACCGCAGTTGCCGTCGACTCAAGAAACCAGCGATCGTGCGACACGATCACCACTGCGGCGGCCAACTCGGTGATGGCGCGCTCCAGCCACTCCATCGCCTCGAGGTCGAGGTGGTTGGTGGGCTCGTCAAGCAGCAGCACCTGAGGACGCCCCGCAATCGCCCGCGCAAGTGATGCGCGCGTCAGTTCGCCGCCGGACAGGCTCGTGAGTGGACGATCCAGCTGATCGTCCGAGAGGCCGAGGCCGCGTGTGACCCGCTCCACCCATGCGCGCCAGTGATACCCGCCTGCAGCATCGAGATCGGAATGGGCCCGCTCGTACTCGGCCATGGTCTCCGGGCCGTGGTCGCCCGCGCCCATGCGCGCTTCGATAGACGCCAGGCGATCCTCGGCATCGCGGGCGTGCGCGAGCCCCTGTTCCACGTATTCGCGCACCGTGCCTGCCGATGTGGCATCTGGCCGCTGGTCGTGAAGTGCCACCCGCTCGCCCCGCGGAATCGATACCGATCCGCTGTCGGCCACCTCCAACCCCGCAAGAATCCGGAGCAGGGTCGTTTTCCCCGCGCCGTTCCGTCCGACGATCGCCAGACGATCGCCGGGGCCTATCCTGAAGGAGGCGCCGGAGAACAGCGTGCGGGGGCCAAATGCCTTCGTGAGCCCGGAAACTTGCACAACGCCTAATCTTAGCCCTGATGACGACCACGACACACACGTACACAACATCTGATGACGTTTCGGCCCTCGCCGAGCGTGCACGCGGCGCCGGGCGCATGGCCCTTGACGTCGAATTCCTTTGGGAACGCACGTATGCGCCCATCCCCTGCCTCGCGCAGGTTGCGGTTGGCGATGAGATCGCGCTCATCGACCCAATCGAGGGTGGCTCCCTCCAGCCCATTGCCGATGTGCTCGAGGATCCATCCGTCGAGATCATCATGCATGCGCCGAGCGCCGACCTCATCCTGTTTGCACTCGGGTTCGATGCGCGCCCCACCAATCTGCTCGATTCCCAGCTCATCGGTGGCTTTGTGGGCCTGGGATCCGGGCAGAGCCTCGGTGCGCTTCTCAGCCGCGTTCTCGGCGTGAAGGTGGCGAAGACGGAGGGCTACTCCGACTGGTCGCGCCGGCCGCTCACCGATGCCCAACTCGAGTACGCCGCGGCGGATGTCGCCCATCTGTTCGCGCTGGTTGACGAGCTCATGAAGCGCGCCACCGACATGGGACGTGCCGAATGGGTGCGCGAGGAGCACGACCGCCGCTTCGGACCCGATGCGCGCATCGCGCAGGACCCGTGGCTCGCCTGGCGCAAGGTGAAGGGGCAGGGACGCCTCACTCCTCCGGAGCGTGCTGCGCTGCGGCGGGCTGCGGCATGGCGCGAAGAGGAGGCGCGGCGGCGCGACCGCCCCGTGGGCTGGCTCATTCCCGACCGCACCCTTATTGAGGTGGCCCGGCGACGCCCGACCACCCCCGCCAAGCTGCTCGCCGAGCGCGGGGTGCCCGCGGCGCTCAAGGAGCGCGAGGCGGCGGGCCTGATTGAGGCGATGGAGATGTCGGGAGACGACGCCCCGATCGCCCTCGGGCCACCCCCGCCTGCCGCCGTGCAGGCACGGCTCGACACGCTCGTCCCACTCGCGCAGGTGTTGTTGGGCGCACGCGCAGCGGCGGTTGACCTCGCTCCCACCCTTGTTGCCACACGCGACGACGTCGAGTCGTTCCTCGTCGCAGTGCTCACCGGAGGAGATGGCTCCGACGAGGCGCTGGGCCGTGGATGGCGCCGCGAGGTCGCCGGGGACGCGCTGGTGGATCTTGCATCCGGCCGCCTGGGCATCGCCCCCTTGGCCGAATCACCGTATCTGCGCGAGATCCGCGTCGACGACTGAAAACGACGTCGGGCCCGGTGGTTCCCCAACCACCGGGCCCGACTTATCACGACTGCGTTACGTGTCTCGGGCGGAGCCCTGCCCCGGTCCGTAACGCAATCGCGCCTCTGGGAGGCCTACGCGGCCATCGCGACGACAATCTCGCCGTGATCT
>CANJMX010000119.1 GCA_947475125.1 Actinomycetota bacterium | reverse complement strand
CGAGCGCATCCGCCAGATCGAGAACCAGGCGCTGCAGAAGCTCGCAGGCATGGTGGACATCCGGGGCCTCGCCGAGGTGGCATAGCAAGACACCGAAGCAAGCAGAGAACACACCGAAGGGCCCGCAACAAGCGGGCCCTTCGCATTTGAGGCGTCGTCCACTGCCCCAAACCCCGGGGTCAGTCCCCGGGTGGGGTCAGTCCCCAGGTGGGGTCAGTCCCCGGGTGGGGTCAGTCACCGTGCCGGAAGTGTCACACGCCCCGGGGGCTTTCCCCGCGCGGGGAAAGCCCCTATAGACGGTCAGTCTCTGTGCCGAAAGCGTCACCACCTGCGAGGGGGTCAGACCCCGGAGGGGGTCAGTCACCGTGACGGAAGTGCCATGGGTGGTGCGGTCGGCGTGCTGGGAGTGTCACGCCGGTAGTCTGTTTTGCCATGGGATGGGATGACGAAGACGACGATGACTGGCCGGAGCGGGATACCAACCCGGACGTGATCGCGAAGAAGCGTGAGAACGCCAAGGTTGTGGCCACCGGTGCGAACCGGGCGGTGCGCATTGTCTATGCGTTTCTGGCGCTCCTGCTGATTCTCGTCATCGTCCTGGCCATTGCCCTCACCTAACGGGCGCGCGGTCGGGATCGTGTCCGACCTGTGGCGGTATCCGGTCAAGTCGTTTCAGGGGCAGCGGGACCGACGGGCGTTTCTGAGCCCCTTCGGCTTTCTTGGCGACCGCCGGTGCGTTGTGATGGACACCGACGACGGGCAGCCCCTGCGAGCGATGCAGGTTCCCCTGTTGCTGACCTACCGCGCCACCTTCATCGACCCCGAGCGCGGCGAGGAGGTTGCCGTCGTCACGCCCGAGGGGCGGCATGTGCGCTGGGACGATCCATCCCTGGCCCAGGAGATCGGCGATCACCTTGATCTGGACGTACGCCTGGTGCGGGCGCCGATGGGCATGCACGACATCCTCCCCGTGCAGATCGTGACCGAGGCGTCCATCCGGCAGGTTGCCGAATGGGTGGATGGCGATCTCGACCGACGCCGCTTTCGCCCAGGCCTCGTTGTGGAGACCGATGACGGCGTGGCATTCGCCGAGGCACAGTGGCCGGGCCACCGGCTTGCCCTCGGAGACGACGCGGTCATTGAGGTGGTGGTGGCCACCAAACAGACCCGCGTGGTGTCCTACGACCCCGACACGATGGAGCGCACGCACGAGGTGCATCAGGTCATCGCGCAGCGCCGCGAGAACCTGTTCGGGGTGTACTGCCGCGTGGTGCGCGGCGGGTGGGTATCCGTGGGGGATCGGGTCGCCATCGACCCGATCCCCGCGCAGCCGTCTACCTGACGCCCACTCCCACGTTCACGATCCCCCGTTCCGGCGGCGCAAGGTCACCGGGGCTCAGCGCAGGCTCGTACCCCTCACCCAGCAGTGGGCTGGTGAGGAGGAAGTCGGCGGTGGCCCGATTGCATGCGATGGGCGAGTTGCACACCACGGCGATACGGAGCAACGCCTTCACGTCCACATCGTGGGGCTGAGGCTCCAGCGGATCCCAGAAGAAGATGACGATGTCGAGCCGGCCCTCTGCCAGCGCGGCACCCACCTGCTGATCACCGCCCAGGGGCCCTGAGAGAAACCGGTGCACGTTCAGACCAAGGTCGTCGGCGATGAGCCCCCCGGTCGTTCCGGTTGCGTGCAGTTCGTGGTGGCGCAGCACCGAGTAGTTGGCGCGCGCCCAGTCGAGCATGTCGCGCTTCCGGTTGTCGTGCGCGATCATCACGATTCGCTTGCGCTCAGTCATGGCCATTCGGGTGTCTCCTCCCGTCGCAGGTGCGGTGGGGCGGCGCTCATTCGCCGCGAGGCCACCCTAGGTCGGCTGCAGCGGGTGTCCAGTGGGTGTGTCACCCCTGCCCCGGGCATCACGAAACCAGTACATGTCCGCCAGCGAGACACCTGCCGCGAACGCCGCCGAGCCGGGCCGGTGCTACATTGCCGAAACCGCCGCGGGGTGGAGCAGTCTGGTAGCTCGTCGGGCTCATAACCCGAAGGTCGCAGGTTCGAATCCTGCCCCCGCTATTTCCGAAGGGCCCGTGCACAGGTGTGCCGGGCCCTTCGTCGTTTCACGGTTCCTCCTGGCCCGAACGGGTTGCCCAAACCACAACGCGGTGACTACCGTTGCCCCACCAACCCCTCCAAGGACTCTCCACATGACGCCGTCCGTCCGGCTGATCGCCGCTCTTGCTGTTCCCGTACTTGCTGGCTCTGCGCTCGCACTGACCGCCTCGGCCAGTGGGCAGGACATGACCGCCACCCGCTCCACCCTCAACAGCGGGGCATCGACTGTTGAGGTGCCCATCACGTGGCACCACGGGTTGCTCGCGCGTCGCGGCACCAACGACGACCTGCACGTGCGGGTGAGCGGGACCACCGCCTCAGGCAAGCGCGTCCGCTTTGCCTACGCGCATCTTCGCCATGGTGCCCGTGATGGCGGCAGCATCCGACTGACCGTGCCCAAGGGCAAGCGGCGCGACTTCGCGCGGGCGACGCACATCGTGGTGTCCACCACCCAGCACTACGACTCGCCGTCGGACGCGAATCACACGCCCGATCACGCCGCGGTGACCCTGCTTCAGAACCTGCGCGGCGGGTCCAAGACCAACGCCCTCAGCGGCGCGCATCTTCGTGACTGCACCAATCTGGTCATCACCCGTCGGACCAACGCCACCAACTGCGACCTGAGCGGAGTGCACCTGAACGGGATGGACCTGCGCCGCGTGCGCATGGGTGGCGCCAGCCTCGAGGGTGCCGACCTCTCAAACGCGAATATCGCCACCACCACCCTG
Source organism: Actinomycetota bacterium (assembly GCA_947475125.1). GTDB lineage: Bacteria > Actinomycetota > Thermoleophilia > Miltoncostaeales > Miltoncostaeaceae > SYFI01. The sequence continues at coordinate 2,072 of CANJMX010000119.1, read as the reverse complement.
GCCGGTGCCTCCCTCGTCGGCACCATCATGAAGGGCACGACCCTGGCTCCGCAGGAGCAGATGGCGTTCACGCAGCCTCAAGACGGCAACAGCACCATCAACAGCACGGTGCCGCCAAATCCCGGGGGCGGCACCATCCAGGCCGCCATTTCCAGCGCCACCCGCAGCGTGGACGTGGTGATGTACGACTTCGGCAGCACCAACGTTGTCGGCTGGCTGCAGGCTGCCATCACCCGCGGCGTCAATGTGCGTGTCATCGTCAACTCGGGCGAGCTCGAGAAGACCTGTTACTCGGTCTCGCCGCCCTCGCCGGGGTGCGTGTGGTCACCCAAGGCCGACTCCACCTATGCCATGGAGCACCAGCTTCAGCTGGCTCAGCAGCGCGCCGGTTCGGGAGCCGGCTCGTACCGGGTGCAGTTCTCGTCAGAGAACTTCCAGATCACCCACCAGAAGACGATCATCATCGACGGCGCCGATGCTGCTGGCAACGCGCTGCCCGTGAGTGCGCTGCCCCCGACGGCCAAGGCCATCGTGAGCACCGGAAACCTGCAGGCCTTCCCGAACTTCTGGGGACAGCGATCGGTCGGCTGGACGCAATACAACGCGGACGGCAGCACGAAGAAGTTCGGGCCGTTCCTGATCAATTCCGATTACCTCGATAACCCCGACGCGTCGTGCACAACCGCGTCGGCGCCGCTTGCCAAGCCGCCGTACAACCTCGCGGGGGCAGGCCAGCCGTGCGCCGCGGAGTGGGCACCGCGCGACTTCGGCCTGACCATCACGCAGCCCGACATCGTGTCGCGCATTGAGGGCGTCTTCACGTCCGATGCCCGTTGCGACGGCCCCACCGTCGACAACGTGCAGTCCCGGTCGTCTTCAGGAACCACCTTCACCGGCCTCATCCCCGACCCGAAGGGCTCCGACCCGGTAAGCAACACGTGGCCGGAGACGTGGTCCAACGGCGCCATGGCGTTCCCGCCCAAGGGACAGAGTGGTGACCCGCAGTATCCGCCGGTCTACCCGGGGTACTTCTACGCCGTGCAGTTCCCCACGTGGCTGCGCGGCAACGCGCTGTCGCGCATGTCCACCCTCATCAACAGCGCCCAGCACTCCATCTGGGTCTACAACGAGGAACTGAGCTACACCAACAAGTACAGCACCGGCCTCGTCGACCTGCTCGTGGCCCAGGCCAAGAAGGGCAGGGACGTGCGCGTGGTGATGTCGGGCACCGTTGGATCGGGCAACGCTTGGCTGCCTGCCTACAACACGCTGGTGGCGGCGGGCGCCACAGTACGCCTGCTCGACGAGAGCACCGGGCAGGTGTACGTGCATGCCAAGGCGATCCTCGTGGACGGCCAGGACGCATGGATCGGGTCCCAGAACATCGGGTACGCCTCGGTCAACTGGAATCGCGAACTCGGCATCGGCTTCACCGACCGGTCGGACCCCACGAAGGCCCCCATTGCCAGCGTGCTCAGCGTGAGTGGTGTGAACCAAGTGCAGACGAACTTCGCCAGCGACTACGCGGCTGGTGCGGCGTGGCCGAACAACGTGCCGGCCCCGCCGACCCCGCCGACCCCGCCGACGACTCCCGGGAATGCCACGATCGTGAACGCCCAGCAGTTGCCGTGCATCTCCCCGGCCATCAGCCCCGACTCGGGCCTGCCGCCGCGCGATCCCAGTGCGCCTGCGGCGCCGCCGCAGGGCACGGCAGCGCCCTCAGCGCCCTAGGCATTCGCCACACCGGCCATTCCCGTGAGGGCCCGCTCGGGCGGGTCGTCACGGGAATGGCATCATTCACCGCGCGACCCCACGGCCGGGTAACCCGGAGCGGGACGCAGTACCCGAGGGCCCGCTCCGGCGGGCCCTCGTCGTTCCGGGCATCATCCGGCGGTGACGATGCCCTCGGTCCTCCCCCGGTCCGTCGATCTTCGCTCAGGCCGCTGGTGGACCCTCGTCACCCTGCTCGCCGTGGCGACATTCTTCGCGGCGATCGGGTCGTATGCGATCACCCTCACCGACCTGATGATCAGTCCGATGCTGCTGACCCCGGGCATCGGTACCGCACTGAT
>CANJMX010000118.1 GCA_947475125.1 Actinomycetota bacterium | reverse complement strand
GTGATGGCGAGACCGCGACCGAGGTCGCCGGTGCCGCCGAAGATCGCAATCTTCACGTGATGATTCCCTTTGTCGGTTCGTCTCCCATCCGCCGTTCGGCGGATTGGAGGGTGTTAGCCAGTAGGAAAGCGATTGTCATGGGTCCCACGCCCCCGGGAACGGGAGTGATGGCACCCGCCACCTGCGAAACCTCGTCGTAGGCGACGTCGCCGCACAGGCGATCGTCGAGGCGATTCATGCCCACATCGATGACTGTGGCGCCGGGCTTTACCCAGTCTGCCTTCACCATTTCGGCGCGGCCCACGGCAACCACAAGCACGTCGGCCTCACGGCAGACGGCGGGCAGGTCACGCGTGCGCGAATGCGCGATGGTCACTGTGGCGTTGCGCTCCAGCAGCATGAGCGCCTGCGGCTTGCCCACGATGACGCTGCGCCCCACCACCACAGCATTGGCCCCCTCCAGATCTACCCCGGCGTCGTCGAGCAGCCACATGACGCCGCTCGGAGTACATGGGCGAAGACACGGCTCACCCCGCACGAGGTGGCCGATGTTGACCGGAGAGAATCCGTCGACGTCCTTCGCCGGCGAGATACGGGCGGCGATCGCCGGCTCGGTGAGCGGGCCAGGCACCGGCAGCTGCACAAGCATGCCGTCAACCCCGTCATCGGCGTCGAGGCGGTCGAGCAGGGCGTCCATTTCTGCCTGCGTCGTACCCACCGGAAGCTTGATGCGCTCCACGGTCATGCCGACTTCCTCGGCCTGCTGCGCCTTGTTGCGCTGGTAGATCTCGCTGGCGGGATCGTCGCCCACCTGGATACCCACGAGCCCCGGCTTACGTCCGTGGCGCGCTTCAAACGCAGCGCAGCCCTCGGCGACCCGCTCCCGCACACGTCGGGCCCCATCGCGACCATCAATCACGCGCGCAGCCATCAGCCGAGCCTCCTCATGGGGGCCATGTCCGCCATCAGCAAACGCTCCTTGTCGTCGAACCGCACCTGGATAAGTCGGCCTCGCTGCTGCACCCCGATGATGACGCCCTCCCCAAACGACTCGTGCACCACGGCGTCCCCGACATCGAACGTCGGCACTGCGAACGACTCGCTGTCGCCGAAGGGCGAGTCGAGCACGACCGGCTCCGGACGACCGGTGGCATCCGCGGGAATCTCATCGATGAACCGCGAGGGAATTGAGTACATGCGATTGCCCCGCAGCGTGCGGGCATCGGCATGCGAGAGAATGAGTCGCTCGCGTGCGCGCGTGAGGGCCACGTAACACAGGCGACGCTCCTCCTCGAGGCTGTCGGGGTCGTCAATCGAGCGCATATGGGGAAAGAGCCCCTCTTCGAGCCCGGTGACGATGACGACGTCGTACTCCAGCCCCTTGGCGTTGTGCACGGTCATGAGGGTGACCCGGCCACCGTCCTCGTCGGCTTCGTCCACGGCCGATACCAGCGCCACCTCTTCGAGAAACCCCCCGAGCGTTGGCTCCTCTGCACGTGCCGCGTACTCAACCGCCACGCCGACGAGTTCCTGCAGGTTGTCGAGCCGCCCGATGCCCGACTCGGCCGGGCCATCGGCGAGGAGCGCCTCACGAATGCCCGACTCCTCAATTGCCGCCTCCATGACGCGCGCAGGCGGTGATCCGGTGGCATCCATTGCGCGCAGCCGCTCGAACAGGGCCCCGAGCGTGCCGAGGGCCTCCCGCTGAGATGCATTGAGCCCCTGCACGAGGTCGGCCTCGCGTGCGACTGAGTCCATCGGCACCGCGCGCCCCTCTGCGGCCTGGGCCACGCGGGCCAGGGCCGCCGGACCCAGGCCGCGCTTCGGGCTGCCCGCAGCGCGGGTGAACGCCTCTCGATCTGCCGGGTTCGCCACCACCCGCAGGTAGGCCATGAGGTCCTTCACCTCGGCCCGCTCGTAGAACCGTGGCCCCCCGAGCACCTGATAATTGATGCCCGAGCGCACCAGCTGGTCTTCAATCACCCGGCTCTGTGCATGCGTGCGGTAGAAGACGGCGATCTCGTCAAGCGGCCTGCCCTCGGCAATCGCCCGCCCGACCTCCCGCACCACCATGCGGGCTTCCTCGTACTCGTCGGCGGACGACGCGATGGTGACGTCCTCACCGCTCTCCTTGTCAGTCCACAACACTTTGGGGTGGCGACCGCGGTTTCGCTCAACCACAGCATTGGCGGCGGCGAGGATCGTGGCACTCGACCGGTAGTTCTGCTCGAGCGGGATGGTGACCGCATCGGGGTAGTCGGCCTTGAACTCGAGGATGTTGCGGATATCCGCGCCCCGCCACGAGTAGATGCCCTGGTCGTCGTCGCCCACAACCATCACGTTGCGCTCGGGCTCGGCGAGGATGCGCACCAGCCAGTACTGGGCGTGGTTGGTGTCCTGATACTCGTCCACGAGGACATGGCGGAACCGACGCTGCCACCGCTCCCGCACCACCGGGTCGCGCCGCAATAGCTGCACAGTGACCATGAGCAGGTCGTCGAAGTCCATGGCCTGGTTGGCGATGAGGCGGTCCTGATAGCGCTTGTACAGGCGCGAGATCACCTCAACGCCGTAGTCGCCGTTGGCATCGTCCTCCACCTCAGAAGGGCCCTTGAGTTCGTTCTTGGCGGCCGAGATGACGCCAAGCACCGCGCGCGGCGTGGTGCGCTTCGGGTCGAGCCCTTCTTCGGCGATCACGGCCCGCATGAGGCGCTGTTGGTCACCGTCGTCGTAGATGGTGAACGACCGCTCGTAACCGGCCGCCGCGTGCTCGATGCGCAGAATGCGGGCACAGGCCGAGTGGAATGTGGATGCCCACAGCCCCCGCGCCTCGGGCCCGACCAGTTCGAGGATGCGCTCGCGCATCTCACCGGCGGCCTTGTTGGTGAAGGTGATCGCCAGGATCTGACCAACCGGGACACCGCGCTCGCGCACGAGGTGTGCGATGCGATGGGTGATGACCCGGGTCTTGCCGGAGCCCGCGCCAGCCAGCACCAGCATGGCCCCGTCACCGTGAGTGACGGCCTCGCGCTGGGGTGGATTGAGGCTCGAGAGGAGGTCCGTACTCACCGGGCGAATCTAGCGCCGCGAGCGGACGGCGGGACGGTGTGCGGGGAGCGCGCTACGCGGCGTCGGATGAGGCCGCTCGGGCCTCGCGAATGCGGTCGCGCACGCCATCGCGGCAGTCCGCCTCAACGCTCTTCGGCGGAGGCTCAACCCCTGCTCGAAGGGCCGCGAGTTCGGCCTCGAGTTCCTCAACTCGCCCGATGAGGCAGTCGAGGGCCTCGGCGACCGGGTCGGGAAGCCGTGTGTGATCGAGATCCGGATGATGCAGGGCCTGAGGATCAACGCGCTGACCATCCACGATCACCGGCTTCCCCGGGTTGCCGACGACGGTCGAGTTCGCAGGCACGTCCTTCACCACGATTGAACCGGCACCGATCTTGGCGCCCTCCCCCACCTCAAGGGGCCCCAGCACCGATGCACCAGCGCCCACCGTGACGCCATCGCGCACTGTGGGATGACGCTTGCCACCGTGCTTGCCCGTGCCCCCGAGGGTGACGCCCTGGTAGATCGTGACGTCCTCACCAATCTCGGTCGTCTCCCCGATCACCACACCCATACCGTGGTCGATGAAGAATCCGGGCCCGATGGTTGCGCCCGGGTGGATCTCGATCCCGGTGAGAAATCTGGAGAACTGGCTCACCATGCGCGCGGGCAGATGCCACTTGCGCTGCTCCATGCCGTGCGCGGCCCTGTGCAGCCAGATTGCGTGGAGGCCGGGGTAGGTGAGCACCATCTCGGCGTCCGACCGCGCGGCCGGGTCACGCTCCCGGGCAGCGTCGAGATCGCGGCGCAGGGATGACGTGAAACGAGAGACGGGTCCGGTAGCCATGTGGCGAGTATATTCCCGCCCCTGCTGAGGCAGACCTCTTATGGCAAGCATCCGCGTCCGACTGACATTTCCTGAGACCCTCGTGCGCGAGCCCGTCGTGCACCGGCTCTCCACTGAGCACGACGTCGTGTGCAACATCCGGCGTGCCGATGTGCGTGACCGCACCGGCTGGGTGATTCTTGAGATCGCCGGTGAGCCCGACGCCGTCGCCGAGGCGAGGGCCTGGCTGGAGGAGACCGGCGTGAGGGTGGACGACCTGGAGCCGTACCTTCTCTAGCGTGACCTCAGGCGGGGCATCCTGCCAAGTGGGTCCGTCCCCCACAGCCCGGGCTGCCCGCCTGGACAACATCCGTGTGCACGATGCAGCAGAGGTCGCCGGTCTGCTGCGGGCACTGCCGGTGGCTGCACCCTGGGACGTGTCGTTGGATCCCTCTGATCCAGCCCTTCCCCTGCTGCGCGACGCGGGATTCGAGCCCTACGCCACGACGTTCACGGTGAGCCGCGCCATCGATGGGGTGCCGGCCGGACCGGGTGTCGACGGGGTGCGGCTTCTCACATACTCAAATGACATGGCCGAGCGCTACGAAGACGCCGAGTGGGAGGCCCTCGACGGCCTTGCCACGTTCAAGGCCATGGGGCGCCCCACCGGATACGCACAGGGCGCGGGACAGGGCGACTTCACCGTCGCACTTCGCGGCGAGCGAATCATCGGCTTCTGCTTCACCCAGGTACCCGAGGGGATCGTGTGGTGGATGGCCGTGGTGCCCGACGAGCGGCAGAAGGGCGTGGGACGCATGCTGATCGGGTCGGCCGCGCGCGCCGTGCGCCTCGCGGGTGGTACCCACCTCCTCGCCGATCCCGAGGACACCCCGGACGCCCGTGCGTTCACTGCCTCAATGGGATTTCGTCACCGCGGCACACGGGAACTGCTGATCAAGAAGGCCTGATGGATTCATAGGGCGGCCCGAGACCACGAGGACCGGGATCAGCGCACTTCCCGGCCCCGGTCTCGCAGACCCCGGCAAACCGTCCGGCGGATCGCCCTGCTACCCGATGC
>CANJMX010000117.1 GCA_947475125.1 Actinomycetota bacterium | reverse complement strand
CGAACGTGTTGCGGATGTCGTCCGGAACGTCGTCCCACGAGCGGCCCTGATGATCGGCGGCCCTGATGAAGTAGAAGATGTCCTGGAAGTCGAGGCTGGACAGATCGCCACCCCAGTCGGGGATCTCGCTGCTCTCAAAGATCTCCAGCGACCGAAGCCGGAACTTGGTCATCCACTCGGGCTCGCCCTTGAGGGCCGAGATCTCACGCACGACGTCGGCGTTCAGACCCTTCTTGGGCTCAAAAACGTAATTGGCCGGGTCGTGCCAGCCGAACTTGTATGTCGTGTCGATATCGATCTCAGGCTTGGCCGTCGACATAAGGGCGCTCCTCTTCGGGGTCGGGCGCGGTTTCTCTATAGGTTACGCACATAGCCCCAAGAATCAACCGCCTGCGGGTAAGGGGTTTGTTTCGGACCCAGACCCCGTCTCCCGGGGCTATCCTTGAGCGCGTGAGGACCGTGAGGACACCCCGATGACCACCGATCCCGCCACCCTTCCAGACGATGAGGTGGAGATCCAGCGGCTTGTGGCCGCCCTTGGCGACGGCACGCGTCGGCGCGTGTTCTTCACTGTGCGCGAGGCCTGCGGTCTGGTTGGCAAGGACGAAGTGGCCGAGGGTGTGGGCATTACGCGCCGGCTGGCGGGGTTCCACCTCGACAAGTTGGTGGAGCAGGGGTTTCTGCGTGCCGAGTTCCAGCGCCGCAGCGGCCGCACCGGCCCGGGGGCCGGTCGTCCGGCCAAGTTCTATGCCCTGGCAGCGCCAGAAGAGGACAAGCGCCTGCTTGAGAAGCACTACGACCTGCTTGCCGAACTGCTGCTGCGGGCGATGAACGATCGCTCGGGGGAAGATCCTCAAGAGGTGCTGGAGCGCGTGGGCTACGAGTTTGGCCGGGAACTCGGCGTTGCCGAGCGCGCCGCCGGCCGCAGCCCGTCATATTCATCAACCACCGAGGCCGTGATGGGCGTGGTGGGGGTGCTCACCCGCTACGGGTTTGGAGCCACCGCTGGCGCCGACGGCGAGTTCACCGCCCGGGCATGTCCGTTTGAGGAGATGGCCAAGGTGGACCCGAAGAGGGTGTGCGGACTCGACCGGGCGATCTGGCGTGGGGTGCTGTCGGCATTCAATCCAGATGCCACGCTGGCGGGCGCCACTGCCCGCGCCGAGGGCGATGAGGCCTGCGCGGCCCGGATCGTGCCGGCAAGCTCCTAGAACCGCTGGGGTCTAGAGGTCCTTCAGGCGCGAAGTGCCGAAGAGCCAGAACATCCAGCTGAAGAGCCCCGTCATGATCATCGCGCCGATGATGTCGACGTAGTGGCCAGCCTGAGCCGAGGCGAAGATCTCGATCACCATCACGAGGGCCAACAGGCCGAACATGATCCAGCCGGTCCACATGATCCACCCGAGCGGCAGGTACTTGCGGGTGCCCACGGTGTGGGCGAGCGGGGCGTAATTCGCCCGGCGTCCGCCGGCGCGCTTCGGCTTGGTGTTGGTCTTCTTACCGGGTGCCATCGGCGGGGAGGATACCGTGATCGTCGGCGGATGCCCTGGGGTGCCATGTACCGCGGCGAAGTCGGATGATGCTCACGCCCATCGCAACGAAGTAAATGGCGCTGAATGACACCTGCGCGATGGACCCATGGACGAGGCCGAACAGCCCCCACGGGATGCACCCGATCATCGCGATAAAGCGCAGCTGCACCTGGCCACGGGACGCGCGCGAGGCGATGGCAAACAGCAGGCCGGCCCCGGCGAGCAGGTCGGCCGGGCCAGTCCAGAAGATGACCATGAGGATGACTGCGATGGGCACGGCCGCAGCGAGGGCGATGCGACCACGACGCGAATAGGGGCTGATGCCCGCGAGGTCCACGCCCGTGTAGAGCGCGTTCATGGTGACGCCCGCGGCCGCCCCGAGCAGTGCCCAGTGCAGGATGAGCACCGCGCCACCAGATGCATCGATGGCCAGAAGCCAGAGCCGCCGGCGTGCGAGCGTGGCGCCCAGAAGCAGTCCGTACCCCAGAAAGCCGGTGGCCTGCGTGATGAGGTCGGACCAAGTCACGGCGTCATCCTTGCGCGCCGCCCCACGGAGGTGCCCACCGGTGGTTGACTGCGGGTATGGAACTTGGTCTCGACGGGCGCATTGCGCTTGTGACCGGCGGCAGCCGGGGAATTGGTCGCGCATCGGCTGAGGCCCTGGCACGCGAGGGTGCGGCGGTCGCGATTGCAGGGCGCGGTGCGGAGGGCATGGATGGTGCCGTGGCCGCGTTCCGCGCAATGGGTGGACGGGCCGAGGGCATCGTCATGGGCAAGTCCGACCCCGCTGGCCCCGGCGCTGCGGTTGCGGCCTGCGAGTCGGTGCTTGGACCGGTGGACATGCTGGTGGCGAATGCCGGTGGCCCGCCGCCGCCGCCATTCCTTGCCGACGAAGATGCAGGCCGGGATGTGGCCGTGCAGCAGAACCTGCTTGTCACCATCCGCCTCATCCGAGCGGTGCTGCCGGGTATGCGTGATCGTTGCTGGGGGCGAATCATCACCGTGACGCGTACCTCGGTGCGTGAGGTAATCGATGGAGGGGAGAGCCGTGTCGTCGGTTGATCATGCGCATCCACCGTTTCGGTTCAGCACGCGAATGCGCGTTGACTTTGCCGATACCGACGCATTTGGGCACGTGTACTTCGGGAGGTACAGCCGATACGTGGAGCGCGCCGTCATCGAGTACCGCCGCGAGGTGGGAATCGGCCTTCTGGGCGAGCCGGGGCATCTGTTCGTGGTGAGATCCCTCACCATCGACTACCACGCCCCCGTACGGTTTGACGACACCATTGAGGTGTTTGTGCGCACGACCCGGGTGGGCACCACCAGCCATACCCACGACCTGCGCATCGAGCGCCTCGACGACAATGGCGCGTTGCACGTGGCCGATGCCCGTGCCGTGTTGGTGGGTGTTGCTTCCCAGGAGGATGGCCCACCCACGCCGATGCCCGGTGCCATGCGCGCCGCCATTGAGGCGTTCGAATCCTGACCGCGCGCCTGCTTGGTCAGGATGCCGCGGTGCTGGCGGCTGCCGGGGCTGACATTGATGCGCTCGGAGAGATCGAGGCCTGGGCGCGGCGTGCCGTGGTGGTACCCGATGGTGCACAGATCGTGGACGCCCACGTGCATCTGGGAATCGATCGCGATGGGCATGCGCTGGCGGCCGCTGATCTCATGGCCGACATGGATGCCAACGGCATCGCGGCCGCCGTGGCCTTCCCGGCCGATGAACCCGGGATGGATGGCGATTTTCGCGAGGCCAATGGTCGTGTGGCCGATGCCGCGGCCACATACCCCGGGCGCATCATCCCGTTCTGCAGGATCGATCCCACGCGCCCCATTGACCGGGTGCTGGCTGATGCCGATGCCCAAGGTGCCCGGGGGATCAAACTTCACCCCGTGGCGCAGCGGTTCCGCCCCGAGGGGGATGAGTGCGTGAGTGTGGTGCGCGAGGCCACCGACCGCGGGTGGCCGGTGCTGTTTCATGCGGGGTTCGGGGCACGTCCGCTGGGTGATGCATTTGCGCGGCTCATTGATCAGGTACCCGATGCCCGGCTGATCCTCGCCCATGGGGGGAGAGGCGATCACCGCGCGCTCGCCGCTGCCACCGCCGGTCATCCGGGGGTGCTGTTTGACAGCTCAATCGCGGCCCTGCCCGACCTTGTGACCCTGGCCCCCGAGCGCATCGTGTTCGGGTCGGATCGCCCGTATGGGGACCACGCACAGGCGCTTCATCTGGTGGGTGTGGCCGCGCGTGTGGCCGGATGGGACGACACGGCGCTGCGCGGGGTGCTCGGCGAGACGCTGCTCCAGTGGATCGGGCCGGTGGGGTCGTGAATCGTGCAGATGCCATCCGTGTGGTGGCGCTCGCCGCCCAGGCCGAGATGGCGCTGGTGCGACGCGATGAGGTATGCGGTGCCTTGCTGGCGCAGGCAGCGCGGGCTGCCGAGGGGACGTCGGCGGCTGCGGTACTGGCCGAGGCCGGGCGCCTGGTGCGGGCGGCACCTGAGCGGGAGGCGGTTCGTCAGGCAGCGCTGTCGTTGTGCCGCATGGGCCTCTGCGAGGCCGAAGCAGTGGCCCATGCGGGGAGCGAATAAGCAGAGCCACGAACGAACCCCTGATTGAAGTAAAGCCCGAACCCACCACCCCAGCTGACAGGCACCTTGTCCACAGGGGGTCAAGCGGCGTCCGCATGCGGGTTCTCATCATCAGGACGGCCAGAACGTGCGCAATCCGTGACGCAGCCACGCAACTGACCCCCCGGTTGACAGGCACCTTGTCCACAGGGGGTCAAGCGGCGTCCGCAGGCGGGATTCCATCACCCGAATGGCTTGGACGTGCGAGAGATGTGACGCAGTCGGCGGGGGGTATCGATTGCCTCGTCCGACCACGGATCTATTGAAGGGCGATCACCGCACGGAGATAGAGCTGGGCGACCTCAGCGTCCCGCCCGAGCAACGACCAGAGGCGGGCAACATCGAGGAACAGGGGAGCCGGATGGTCACCGACTGCAGCGCGGTGGCTGCTCCATGGCCAATCTGCGGGGCTCGCTACCCGGCCAGCCGTCACCGGGTTCAGAGCGACGTAGCGGAGCACGGCGGTCAGTTGGCGATCGTCAACCACCTCCACCGAATCAAAACGGGAGCCGAAGAGGTGCCCCGAGGTTTCGTGTCGCCGGTTGAACCGCCGCGCGTACGAACCGAGCGCATCCCGGCATCCACTGGAAAGGTCTCCCGGGGCGGCCTCGACGACGAGGTGGATGTGATTGTCCATAAGGCAGTAGGCCAGGAGCCCCCAATCCCAGCGATCGACTGCCCGGGCGATCCACTCGAGGAAGATCACGCGGTCAAGATCATCGAGGAAGATTTCCTGCCGGTTATTGCCTCGCGTCGTCACATGATGGATCGAGCGCGCCTTCGTGCTCCGTCGGTCTCGGGCCATGGGGATCCGCTCGGTCGCCTGTTCGGGGTATCCAACCGCTCTGCGACGCGATTGGCGACGCGATGTGCGCCGCCCGGTACAGAACGTGGTCATTCGTGACATTCCGACGGGTGGCACCCATTCCAATGGGCCTTCTTGCCTGTGGACAGGGTGCCTGTCAGCGGGGGTGGGGTGGGGGTGGCTTCGGAACGACGAAGGGCGCCCTCTCGGCGCCCTTCGTGTTCATCTCGTGGTGGGGTTG
>CANJMX010000116.1 GCA_947475125.1 Actinomycetota bacterium | reverse complement strand
GGTAGCGCCCGCCTCCACGGCAACGATAAAATCCTGCGAAGTACCCATTGAGAGATCTCGCAGGTCGTGCGTATTTCCCCATTTCACGGCCAGCTCGTCCCGGATCAAACGCACTCGCTCGAACCAGGGTCGTGATGCCTCGGGGTCCTCCGCAAACGGCGGCAGCGCCATCAGCCCCCCCACTGTCACCCCGGCCATACCTGCTGCCGCCAGGGCGCTATCGAGCTCGTCGGGAATGAACCCCTGCTTGGTCGGCTCCTCTGCGATGTTCACCTGAAGCAGCACCCGCACCGGCCCCTCGGCGCGCGCGCCAATCTCCTCGAGGACGGAAATCCGGTCCACTGAGTGAATGAGTCGCACAGCCGGCAGTACGTCCCGCACCTTCCGGCGCTGAAGGCTCCCGATGAAGTCGAAGACGAGGGCATCGGCACCCGGCGCAGCCCGCTTCGCCAAGAGATCCTGCAGTCGGTTCTCACCAACAACGCTCACGCCAGCCGCCACCAGGGCCGGCACTGCGTCCGGCCCCACGTACTTTCCGGCCAGCACCAGTTGCACGGCATCCGCCGGGCGCCCAGAGCGAACCGCGGCTTCGGCGATCCGGGTACGAGCATCATCAAGCGCGGATCCGAGGCGCACCGGATCGATCATCATCGCTCCTCCTCGATCCAGATGAGCCCTGCCTGCCGGCCGGTGTGTCCAGCGTCACGACGGTGCGAGAAGTACCGGTCGTCGTCGCAACTGGTGCAACCACCAACGTCCACAATCTGAGGGGATGGGATGCCAGCCGCGACCAGGGCCGCTCTGGCTGCCCATCGCAGGTCGACCGACTCACCACACACCGCACGATCCCCGAACCGAATCGCCATGGCCTCGCGCAGGTCGGCGTCGACCGGATAACAGCACGGACCGATGCACGCACCGATGGCAACCCCCCCGGGCGTGCCAAGCATTGCCGCACCTGCCTCCACGACTCCGGCCATCAGCCCCCGCCAGCCGGCATGAACCCCCATCACGGTGGAGGCGTCTGCGCTCCAACCGACGATCGGAACGCAGTCGGCACCCTGTACAAGCAGCGCCACACCGGGCTCAGAGGTCACCATGCCATCGGCGGCAGCGTGGCCGGCAAGCGAGCCGATGAACGTGCCGCCACCACCGAGCGGACCAACGCCGACCACCGTGGCCTCATGCACCTGGGTGACGGTTGCGGCGCGGTCGGGATCGAAGCCCGCGGAGCCCGCGAGCGCACGGCGGTTGGCGCGAACATTTCCCGGATCGTCCCCGCAGGCGCTTCCCAGGTTGAGACTCGCATGGGACCCGGTGCTCTCCCCGCCAGTTCGCGTGGTGAACGCGGCGCGCACCCGCGGAGGACACCCCGGTACCTCGTCAAGGACGATTCTGTTCACGAGTCGTCGCCGGCTGCCGAGAGGGCGATGACCAGCTGGGAATCCCGATCACCGGCAAGGCCATCAAGGAGCGCCACGCGAAGCGCCGCGAGTGCACGCCCGATACCGGGGCCGGGTGGGACCCCGGCCGCCACAAGGTCCGATCCGTTTACGTCTGCCGTGGCGTCGCGCCATGAGGCCCACCAGTCGCTGACACACCCCGCTCCCGCGATAAATGCGCCGATCTGAGCGGCGGCGGCACGGCCCCGCAGAAGGCAATCAACCTCAGAGGGACGCCCGGTGGCCAGAAGTTGCGGCGCGAGAAGGAGCCCCTCGCGTACTTCGACCGCCACCGCCCGGGACCACTGCGGCAACGCGACGGATGCAGCCGCTTCGGGGGTCAGCCCCAGACCAAGACGGAGCGCCCAATGCGGGGGCTCCGGGGCACCGGGGCGCGCCAAGGCGACCGGAAGCGCGCGCAGCCGATCCGGACGACGTGCATCCGAGTCCACCCACGTGGCACCGAGCGCCACGGCGAGCGTGAGCGCGTCATCAGTCGAATCCTCGTGAAGGAGTCGCCGCAGTTCGTCGGCAACCCTGGGGGACGAAAGGTCGAGGCCTGTGATGCACGCACGCGCCTCCCCCACCGTCTCCTCATCCATCCGGAACCCGAGTCTGGCGGCGTAGCGCAGGGCCCTGATTCCCCGGCTCGGGTCCTCGTCAAAGGCCCCGCTTCGAAGCGCCCGGAGGCACTCGTCTGCGATGTCCGCCCGCCCGCCGTGGGGATCCACCAACTCCCCGGCCCGATCGCCCGATAGCCGGAATGCAATTGCGTTGACCGTGAAGTCGCGACGTGCCAGATCGTCTGCCAACGACCCGGGGGTGACCTCCGGCAGTGCACCCGGTGAGGGGTAGTGCTCGCTGCGCGCGCCAACGATGTCGAGGTGACGGCCGTGTGCAAACTCCACTCTCGCGGTACCGAACCGTTCATGGACAACCACCCGCCCGCTCATCTGCCTCCCAATGGCACGGGCCAGCGGGATCGCGTCGCCTTCCACCACGAGATCCACGTCCGCGCCGTGGGTCACTCCCAGAAGGGCATCGCGCACCGCTCCGCCCACCAGCGACACATCGGGCGCCCCTGACGGGACAATCATCCGGGAAAGCACGGGATCGCGATCAACCCAATCGCGTACGGCGCTACCATCGGATTCATGACTCATCACGTCTCAAACCTCGCGGCATCGGCCCCGATCGCCCTTGATGGACTCACGGAGGCGCTCAGCCGTTGGGAGGGGCAGCCGCTCAACGACCTGCGTGTGGCGTCGGCTCGCATCTCACACGAGTTCCGCACTTGGGTCGAGGACCCTGCCAACGCCGGACGGCCGATCTCCGAGGCCCCGGTCTATCTGGACCGGATGGCGGTCGAAATAATCATCGAGCGCATGTACTTCACCGAGTAACCGGTCACGCCGGTCCGCCGATGACGGCGACCGCCTCGATCTCCACCTTGGCGGCCGCGGGCAGGGCAGCCACACCGATAGTTGCGCGGGCCGGCGGTGCACCGCTGAATGCTTCCGCGTAGACAGCGTTCATCTCGGCGAAGTCCGCGAGGTCGAGCATGAACACCGTCGTCTTCACGACATCATCCATGGAACCCCCCGCAGCCTCCACGATCGCCCGCACATGCGCGAGGCACGTGCGCGTCTGCCCGGCCACGTCGGCCGCGGCCAACGCGCCGGTGGCCGGATCGAGCGGCACCTGACCGGAAATCCATACGACCTCCCCGGGAACTGCGGCGACCGCCTGCTGGTATGGCGCCCCGTCAACGGGAGCAGGCGCCCGCTCAGTGCGAATTCCCCGTGCCGCCATCGCTATCTCCTCACCGGCACGCCATCGCGCGCCATCGCCGCCTTGACCTCATCGATTGTGTAGACCCCGTCGTGAAACACCGATGCGGCAAGAACGGCATCGGCGTGACCGAGGGTCACTGCCTCGGCAAAGTGCTCAAGCGATCCCGCCCCGCCCGACGCGATCACCGGCACGGGCACCGCTGCCGCCACCTGCGCGAGAAGCTCGCAGTCAAAGCCGTCCTTGGTGCCATCGCGGTCCATGCTCGTAAGCAGAATCTCCCCCGCCCCCCGCCGAGCCGCCTCAGCCGCCCACTCCACGGCGTCGAGGCCAGTCGCCACCCGCCCCCCCGCCAGGAACACCTCCCAGCCGCTGCCGTCGTCCCTGCGACGTGCGTCAATCGCCACCACGATGCACTGATCACCAAAGCGACCGGCGGCGTTTGCGATGAGGTCGGGATCCCGTACCGCAGCTGAGTTCAGGGACACCTTGTCGGCACCAGCGGCCAGAACCGCGCGGATGTCGTCCTCGGTGCGGAGCCCACCGCCGATCGTGAAGGGGATGAACACCTCCTCGGCAGTGCGCTCAACCAAATGGATAATGGTGTCGCGCTCTTCGTGCGTGGCAGTGATATCGAGGAACACCAGCTCATCAGCGCCCTCCCGGTCATATCGGGATGCCAACTCCACGGGGTCGCCTGCATCTCGCAGCCCCACGAAGTTCACGCCCTTCACAACCCGGCCCCGATCCACGTCGAGGCAGGGGATCACCCGGATCATCGGGACGCAGCCTCGAGGGTCGCAATGGCCTCGGCCACGCTGAAACGACCCTCGTAGAGCGCCCGACCAACAATGACGCCCCGGATGTTGGGCACCCGCAACTGCGCGAGCGCAGTGAGGTCATCGAGGGATGAGATACCGCCGGACGCCAGGATTGAGAGCGGCGGGGCGGCTTGCGCCACCTTGCGCAGGGCGCCGAGATTCGGTCCACCGAGCGTGCCATCCCGGCTGATGTCGGTGTAGAGCAGATGCCGCACGCCGGTGCGCGCGAGGTCGGCAGCAACGTCGACGGCGGCACGGTCGGACACCTGGGTCCAGCCATGGGTCGCCAACATGCCATCGCGCGCGTCGAGCGACACCACGAGCCTGTCCCCGAGTCTCGACGCCGCCCAGCGGATGAACTCGTCATCCTCCACAACGGCAGTTCCCACCACCACGCGCGCCACTCCGGTGGCCATCGCGGTCTCGACCGATGCCCGGTCCCTGAGGCCACCGCCCAGTTGCACGGCGCCAGGGAAGGCTGCCGCGAGCTGCGCGACGATCGGTGCGTGCACCGGCTGGCCTCCAAGCGCCCCGTCAAGATCGACGACGTGAAGATTGGTCGCCCCCTCGCGGGCGAATTCCCGTGCCTGCGACACCGGGTCCTCATTGAACGTGGTGGATCGGGCGAAGTCGCCCTGCACCAGGCGCACGGCAGCGCCGTCCCTGAGGTCAATCGCCGGATACAGCTCGATCATGCGGGCACCGCGGCGCGCAGGTTCTCGAGCCAACGTCCCAGCAGGGCGAGGCCGGCACCACTCGACTTCTCGGGGTGGAACTGCACCCCCGTCACCGATCCACGCCCGGCGGCCGCGACAAACCGGGTGCCGTGCTCTGCGAATCCGAGCACATCAGATGGATCCGACGGGTGGCACGCGTAGGAGTGCACAAAGTAATAGGTGGAGTCCGCGTGACTGGCGCCGGGGTCAGCTGGCGCGATGCCCGCGCCATCCGTCCACGTGACCTCGCTCCAGCCGATGTGTGGAACCTTGAGGTCGGTACGGAGACGCTCCACGTTGCCTTGAAGGAGACCGAGCCCGGCAACCCCGGGACTCTCTTCGCTGCCATCGAACAGCAGCTGGAGGCCAAGGCAGATGCCGAGAATCGGCGTGCCACGGTCGGCAGCGTCGCGCAGCATCTGCGAGAACCCATGCGCCTCAAGACGCTCCATGGCCGCGCCGAAGCGCCCCACGCCGGGAAGCACAATCGCC
>CANJMX010000115.1 GCA_947475125.1 Actinomycetota bacterium | reverse complement strand
GGGTCCTTTGGACCCGACCCGCGCTGAGACAGTCGGGGCACCGGTTACCGCACCCCGGCGCTGTCGAGTGCGTCTCGCTGAATGGTGGTCAAGGTCTTGCAGCCGTCCAGCGCGAGGTCGAGGAGGCCGTCGAAGACCGACCGTTCCACCGGCGGGCCCTCTGCGGTTGCCTGCACTTCCACCACGAGGCCTGATCCGGTGGCCACCACGTTCATGTCCACCTCGGCCTTGCTGTCTTCGACGTAGGGCAGATCCAGAAGCGAATCGCCGCCCACCACGCCCACGCTGATGGCCGCGATGGAGTCGAGCAGCGGCATGCTTTTGAGCAGGCCATCGGCCATGAGCTTGTGGAATGCCAACTCGAGCGCGATGTAGCCGCCGGTGATGGATGCGCACCGGGTGCCGCCGTCGGCCTGGATCACGTCGCAGTCGACCCACACACTGCGCTCACCGAGCGCGCCCAGATCAACCACCGAGCGCAGCGAACGGCCGATGAGCCGCTGGATCTCAGTGCTGCGGCCATCCACCTTGCCGCGCGAGGCGTCGCGTTGCTTGCGGGTGTCGGTGCTGCCGGGGAGCATTCCGTACTCGGCGGTGACCCAGCCCTTGCCGGATCCACGGCGCCAGCCGGGCACCTGCTCCTCCACCATTGCCGTGCAGATCACCCGGGTGTCACCGGCGGCGATGAGCACGCTGCCAGTGGCACTGGTGATGAACCCGGTCTCAATAACGATTGGCCGGAGCTCGTCCGGTTGTCTTCCGTCTGCGCGCATCGCGGCAGCCTACCCGAGCGGGATGTTCTCCCCCGAGAGCGTGCCGTCCGGATGGCGGAGAACCACACGAAGCGTGAGTGCCCTGGCACTTGGTCGTGCGAGCACGGCGCTCAACTTGAGTGCGGCAGGGCCAGTCACATGCATTACTGGTGCGTAGAAGATCTTGTTGAGCGTGCGGCTCTGAATCTTGGTGCCCTTGGCCAACGGCACGCGGGCACCAAGCGCATCCTGGAAGATGAGCGTGTAGCGCCCCGCGGCGAGCAGGGTGATCCTGAGTCCGCTGAACGTGGTACGCCCATGGGCCGACCTGGCCTGGGGCCGGCCCACCAGCGATGCGATATTCGGGGTGACCTGACCAACGGCATCCGGTGCAGGAACGGGATCGGGGGCGATGGACTCGCCCGCGAAGTGAGCAACCACCGACTTGGCCGCGTCCACTGTGACGGTGCAGGTGGTCGAGCTGCCTGTGCATGCGCCGCTCCACCTCGTGAAGGTCGGGCCAGTGGCCTGTGCGGCGAGCGTGACGGTACTGCCGATCCCGAAGGCGTACTGGCAACTGTCACCGCATTTGATGCCCCCGGGGGCTGATTCCACGATGCCCGGGCCTGCCATCTGCACCGATAGCGTGCGGTTGGTCGTGGGGTCCATGGGCCAGGGGGCCAGCACAGTGCCATCGGTACCTATGGCCGCGGTGTTGTTTCGCCCCTCGGAACCGACAGTCCCGAACGAGCCCGCGACATACACCGCGGCGTCGGATGCCGAAATTCCCCGTACCTCGCCTGAGGTGTCGGCACGCCAGGGCAATAGCGCACCGGTGGTGGCATCAACGGCCGTGAGGCCCCTGCGGGTCTCCGAGCCAGCCGGATCGACCTCCGCTCCGCTCCCGCCGAGGTAGACCACATTTGCAGTGGGCGCGATGGCCAGCACGCCGCCGTACATATTGATGCCACCGGTGAGGTGTGCGTCCCAGTTCTGGTCGACTGCACCCGTGGTGGTATCGAAGGCCGCGACGTACTTGCGTGCAATGGTGCCCGCTCCGGTGGTAATGCTGTCGAAGCACCCGCCGGCAAAGAGCCGGTTTCCGTAGATGGCAAGCGAGAACACATACGGGCACCCATCAAGTGTGCCGGCATTCCAGCCGGTGTCGAGGGCTCCGGTCGTGGCGTTGAGCGCCACCAGTGAACCCGTCGCAACTGAGCCAACGTGGCTGAACCGACCTCCCACGTACAGGCGGCTGCCCTGCACAGCGAGGGAGTCGAGGGCTCCATCAAGTTGGCCGTCGAAGTTCATGTCAACTGCGGCCGTGATGGGGTCGAGGGCTGCGACGCCCATCCGGGCCTCCCCGGCCACCCGATCGAAGAAGCCACCGATGTAGACCTTGCCGGGCGCTGTAACGACCATGACGGGACGATCGCCCGAGGGAAGTGGATTCCACGGCATCAGGGTGCCATCCATCTTCACCGCCGCGGCCATTTGCCGGGACTCCCCGTTGATGCGGCTGAAGCCGCCAACCATGTAGATGGTGTCGCCCAGCACGCCGAATGACGAGACGGGGCCATTGACTGCCGGTGCCCAGTCCGTAAGAACCCCGTCAGGCCCGACGGCGGCGACGTGGTCGCGCCTCATTCCGCCCACCCATTTGAAGGTTCCACCGAACATCGTCTTTGTACCCGCGACCGCGATGCTCCACACGGTGGTGGCACCGCCATTGTCCCTGTCGCCCACGTGGGGATTCCACGATGTGGCGATGCCGGTCGTGGTGTCAACGGCGCCAACCCTGTTGCGGGGCACGCCACCCAGTGACCAGAAGTTGCCGGCGAGATAGGTCGTGCCCCCCACCACCTGGATGTCGTACACGCCGTCGCCACACTGGCACCCGGCCCCCATTGCGGCGTTTGGATTCCACGCGTCAATTGCACGCGCGCCCGTTGTGGCGAACGAGGCAACCCACCCGCGCGCCTCCCCTGCGATGGTGCCGAAGTAACCACCGGCATAGACCCGGGAACCATCCACCGTCACCGTCATCACCTGTCCGTCGGGTGATGGATCCCATGTGGTGTCAAGCGCGCCCGTTGCCGAATCGACTGCCGCCAGCCCAGCGTGCGCCGAGCCGCCGACGCTGGTGAACCCCCCGGCGAGGTACACGGTGGAGTGCGCGTTGTCGACTGCAAGGTCGAATACCGCGTAGCCGGCCACATTGGGGTCGAACCCGGTGGGTGCGCAGTCGGTGGCGTCGTAGCTGGCCAGGCACGTGCCCGCGCTGGCCGGGCGGGCTCCCAGCGGCACAGCAGCTCCCATATTGCGGGTCTGGCCGCTCACGGAATTGAACGCACCAGCGATGTATGCCGTTGAGGTGGCTCCGTCAATTGCAATGCTCTGTACGGGACCCCCGGTGACATTCGGGTTCCACGACAAGAGCGCGCCCTGAGGATCCAGGGCTGCCAGACGGTTTCGCGTTGTGCTGTTCACGCTCGTGAAGCCGCCACCGACCAGCAGCGTGGTGCCAGACATCGCAAGAGTCTCCACCCGTCCACCTGTGATGGTGGGCATGAAGCCGGTGTCAAGTGCGCCGCTGGAGAGCACATGGCCAAGATTGGTCACGGAGGTGCCCCCAATCGACTGCACGCCGGTGATGTAGAACCCGCCCGTGCCGTCGGAGATGACCTTCTGTACATAGGGCCAGCCATCGAAATGCGGGAAGGTCGGGTCAACTTCCCCAGTCGTGGTGTCCACCACCGCGGCCACGCCCGTGTTCCAGGCGTTGTACGAGCTGAAGTCACCACCCACGTAGCGCACGCCGTTGGCGTCGGGCTGCGTGAGCGTCCAGGAACGTGCATTGAACCCGGGTGTCTTGCTGATGCGGTCGACTGCTGACGCCTGAGCGGAGACGGCAACCAGGGCCACGAGCGCGGCACTCGCGATGGCGACAGCACGACGCATTGGGCTCAACCGGGAACGGGAGGGCACAGCACTCATGGGGATCCTCGAGAGAGGGGGCAGGGATGACAGGGAGATGATCCCTGCCCCCTCCAATTGCGATGTGGGGATACCCCCACATCGCGAAACACAGCAGCCCCCGGGGTCAGACCCCGGGCGGGGTCAGTCGCCGTGACAAATGTGCACGCTCGGGGTTGGTCACTCCGCGGTGAGTCGGCGTCACAGATGTGCACGCCCGGGGTCAGACCCCGGGTGGGGCAATCCCCCGGTGGAATGGGTCACCAGGTGGGGGCAGACCCCGTTGGGGGTCAGTCGCCGTCACAGATGTGCATCACCGGGGTCAGACCCCGGTGGGGGTCTGACCCCGTTGTGGGTGTGTCAGGATTTGCTTTGTGCGTGGGTCGACTTTGCAACTTGCGGCGCTTCTTGCCGGCGCTGATCATGCCGTTGTGCTCACCGGGGCCGGCATCTCGACCGAGAGCGGCATTCCTGACTTCCGGTCGGCCGGGGGACTTTGGGAGACCTACGACCCCATGAAGGTTGCCTCGATGGGCACCTTCACCACCGACCCCGCCCTGTTCTGGCGCTTTCACCGGCCCCGTATCGACATGCTCGGGTCGGTCGATCCGAATCCCGCGCATCTGGCGGTGGCCGAGTTGCAGCGGCGGGGCATTGTGAAGACCCTCATCACCCAGAACATCGACCGGCTGCACTCACGCGCCGGGAGCGAGGGTGTGGTGGAGGTGCACGGGTCGCTCGATAAGGGCTCGTGCCTGCGGTGCTCGCAGACGGTGAGCATGGACGAGTTGTGTGCGCGGGCCGATGCCGCAGACGACGGCGTGCCCCGATGCAACTGCGGCTACCAACTGAAGAGCGGCGTGGTGCTGTTTGGCGAGGCCATGCCGATTGAGGCCATCGAGGCTGCATACGACGCCTGCGAGCGCGCCGACGTGCTGTTGGTGATCGGCACGAGCCTGCTGGTGACCCCGGTGAGCAATCTGCCGAGTGTGGTGCTCGCCCGCGGCGGGAGCCTCGCGATCCTCACCGAGGGCGAGACCCCGTACGACGAGCGGTGCACAGTGCGCCTCACCGGGAAGGCGGGCCCGACCATGCAGGCCGTGCTCGCCGCCATCCCGGTATCCGGCGACTAAACCTTGATGTAGGCGTGCACCAGATCCATCTCGACGCGGACCGGTGCGCCGTCGATCAGGTCGGCAACCTCATCCATGAACGCGGCCATCGATGCGCGGCTGTTGGCAGCCCCGCCGGCCTCGTGGGTGTCGTACAGGCCGATGCCGCGGATGGTGCCGCTTGCCGGGTCGCCCGTGATGAGCGCGAGCTCCTCGTTGGGATCGGTCTCCACGAAGGCGTCGGCGAAAGCGATGTACTTCTGCATCACCTCGTCGTAGTGACCGGGCTTGGCCTTCATGGTGAACTCAACGACTGCGGGCATATGACCCTCCATTGGACATTCGATGCGCGCATGTTGCCAAGGGTGCGACCCACTGGCCCACAGATGTGGCCGTGGACCGAATAGCATTTGGCCCGACCCCCCCTGTGGAGGGAGCC
>CANJMX010000114.1 GCA_947475125.1 Actinomycetota bacterium | reverse complement strand
GTACACGACAGCCGACGACACGGTGGAGCGCCCGGTGATCATCCACCGTGCCATCACCGGCTCGCTTGAGCGCTTCCTGGGGATCCTGCTTGAGGACACCGGTGGCGACCTGCCGTTCTGGCTGGCCCCCGAGCAGGCCCGGGTCATTCCAGTGAGCGATCGTCACGCTGCGTATGCCGAGGAAGTGCGCGCCGGCCTTCGCGAGGCGGGCGTCAGGTGCGGGGCCGACGTGCGGTCAGAGAGCATGGGCAAGCGCATCCGCGAGGGCGAGCTGGCCAAGGTGCCGTTCCTGCTCATCGTGGGCGATCGCGAAGTGGAGACGCGCACTGCGTCGGTGCGCGCCCGCCATGGCGATCTTGATGGCGACCTGCCCCTCGTCGGCCTGGCGGACGCGCTCCGGGCGTGACCGATCCGCGGCGTCGCGCGTCGGCCGGCCTGTGCGACCACTGTGCGCACCAGCGGCTGGTGCCCACGCGCACATCGGTGTTCACCATGTGTGAGGCCGAGGGGCTTCCCCGGTATCCGGCGGTGCCGGTGATGCGGTGCAGGGGGTTTGCGCAGAAGGACTGGACCGAGCCGAAGCGCGAGGGCTGAAACGGCAGGGCCGACCGGGTCAGCAGGCCGGGGGTCGTCGTCCACGCATCTCTGCAACGGGACGTCGGGCACCCGCGGCTATCCTCCTCGTGTGTCCACAGGGATCCGCAACACCACCATCATTCTTGGTATCGCCGCGCTCGCGGTGGTGTGGGAGCGCGCGTTCTCGGTGGCTGTGTCGTCGATCTCGCAGATCATCTCGGTGCTGTTTGTGGTGGCCATCCTCGCGGCCGGCGTGCAGTACTTCCGGCGCAATCAGTTGGCTTGGCTGGTGCTGCGGCCGTGGCAGCGGGCGGCCGTGGTGCTGTCGGCCCTGGCCATCGCCTTTCTGGTGATCGCGGGCTACCCGCTGCTTGCCGACCGCATTACGCCCTTGGGCTATCTGGCGCTCATCGCCGCGCTGGTGATGCTCATCTGGTGGATCATCAGGGACAGCCGCAAGTTGTGATGGGCTGATCGCCCGGCGTTACCGGTAGGGGCCTGAATCGTCGCAATGCATGCGCCATGGGCGTGCTGCCCGTGCATAGCGTCGATGTATGAACAGATGGCGGAAAGGTGGGCAACGGGGGCAGGCGGCGGTGGAGATGGTGGCGCTGCTGCCGCTCATCGGATTGCTCGCCATTGCGGGCCTGCAAGTGGTGGTCACCCTGTACCTGTGGGGCGTGGCGCGGGAGTCGGCGCGTGCAGGGGCACGCGGGGTGCAGGTGGGTGCGCCTCCCGATGATGCCGTACGCGCGGCGCTACCCGGGTCGCTCGCGCGTGTGGCAACGGTGCACCTGAGCACCCGCCCCGATGGGTCGCATCGGGTACGCGTGCGTGTGGCGGTGCCGTCGCTCGCTCCCTGGATTCCGGCGACCGCCATTGTGGGCCAGGCGGAGTCGGCTCCATGACGCTCCGGCGCCGGGAGATGGGGCAGGCGTCCATCGAAGTGCTGTCCCTGCTGCCCGTGCTCGTGTTGCTGGCCATCGCAGCCGTGCAGGTGGCCGCCATGCTCGCCGCTGTGTCGGCCGCGCAGGACGACGCGCGACGGCGTGCCGTTGCTGCCACTGGTGGCTCTGGCGCCATGGTGACGGTGACGGGCGCCGCACCCAATCCCGCCATGCCCATGCTCGGGCACCGGTTCGATCCGGCCACCGTGCGCGCGGCCATTCGACTTCCGTGATGGCCCGGATCACAGACCAGCGCGGCCAGGCAATCCCCCTTGTACTCGGAGTGGTCGCGGTTCTTGTGGCGGGCATCGCCGGCACCGCAGTGATGGGCGCAACCCGTGTGGCCGCGGGCGGCGCCCGCCTCGCTGCCGATCTGGCAGCGCTGTCAGCCGGCCGGGCGCTCCTTGACGGCATCCCCGGGGCGATGGTTGACCCATGGGATATCCGCCGCCGCCTCACCTCAGTCGCCGGTGACGCCGCTGGGCGATCAGCCACGGCATCAGGGGCCCAGGTGGTGTCAGTGAGGTTGCTCGAGGGCGATCCGGTGCCGAGCCAGGTGGAGGTGCGCGTGCGCCGGGCAGCGCCAATGGGCTTGTGGGCCACCGCCACGGCGCGCGCCGGGCTCTCGGCGACCGCCGCCGCGCCCGCAGGTGGTCCCGTGGGATGGGCCACTGGGGGTGGGTACTCGGGCACATTGCTGTACCGCGATGGCAAGCCGATGTGCCCTGCCGTCGCGGCGGCGTTCGACCAGATGGACAGCGCTGCGCATGGGGCGGGCCTGGATCTGGTTGTGGTGAGCGCATTTCGATCGGATGCCGAACAGGCGGTGCTGTTTGCGCGCCACCCCGACCCGAAGTGGGTGGCGCCTCCGGGGCGCAGTCGGCATCGCAATTCCACCGAGCTCGATCTGGATGTGAGTGGCGGCGTGTACCCGTGGCTCGTCCGGAATGGCAATGCCTTCGGATTTGTGCAGCGCTACTCGTGGGAAAGCTGGCACTGGGGATTTACGCCTGGGTGCGGCGGGGGGCAGCCAGGCGCCACGAGCGTTGCGGTGACCGCCCTGCCGTCGTGGGTGCCGGCGAGGTATCGCGCGCTCATCACATCGTCAGCCCGGGCTGCGGGCGTGGCCCCGGTGCTGCTGGCCGCACTGCTCAAGGCGGAGTCGGACTTCAATACCCATGCGGTGAGCGGTGCAGGTGCGCAGGGCATTGCGCAGTTCATGCCCGGGACGGCCGCCGGAATGGGCGTGCGCGATCCCTTCGACCCAGCGCAGGCGATACCCGGGGCTGCCCGGTTGATCGCGAGCGGCATCCGGGAATTCGGGTCGGTGCCGCTGGCCCTCGCGGCCTACAACGCTGGTGGTGGCGCCGTGCGGCGGTACGGGGGCATTCCGCCATACCCGGAGACCCGCGCCTACGTGGCCCGCATTATTGCGTTGGCGGGGCAGGGGGCGGCGCTCGGGGGCGCGGGGCAGGCGGTGGTGCTGGTGCGCGCCGGTGATCTACTGGCATGACCGGTCCACTCCTATACTCGCGGAGATGGCAACCGCGCCGCTTCGCGAGCAGCTCGCCGCCCTTCCCGACGCCCCGGGCGTCTACATCTATCGCGATGCCTCGGACCGCGTGATGTACGTGGGGAAGGCCAAGTCGCTGCGCAAGCGCGTCTTCTCGTACTTCGAGGCCCCGGTGCGTCCTGACGATGGCGATGTGACGTCGCATCCGGGCCCGAGGTCGGGCCTGCACCCGCGCACGGTCGAGATGGTGAGCCGCGTCGCGCGCCTCGAGGCCCTGGTGGTGCACACCGAGGCCGAGGCCTTCATTCTCGAGGGCAACCTCATCTCCACCCACCGTCCGCCGTTCAACGTGAAGTTGCGCGACGACAAGAGCTATCCCTACATCGGGATCAGCATGGACGAGGACTACCCGCGGGTGTATTTCACGCGCGAGCGGCGTCGGCGTGACCGGGTGTACTTCGGACCGTTCTCCAGCGCGTCGAAGGTGCGCGAGACCCTGTCGCTGATCGGGAAGATCTTTCCCAGCCGCCCCTGCGAGGGCACTGAGCCGGGGCGGCCATCGGGGATCCCGTGCCTCGATTACCACATCAAGCGCTGTCTGGCGCCGTGCGTGGACTACATCTCGAAGGATGACTACCGGGGTCTGATCGACCAGATCGTCGCGTTCCTGTCGGGGCGCTACCGGGGGCTGGAGTCGGACCTCGCCACCCAGATGGCGCAGGCCGCCGCCGAGCAGCGCTTTGAGGACGCCGCGCTCTTTCGCAACCGCCTGAATGCGGTACGGCACCTGATGGAGCGTCAGATGGCGATCAGCGACTCGATGGGATCGGTGGATGTAATCGGCGTCGCCGTGGATAGCGACGGAGAGGCGGCCAACGTGCAGGTGCTGCAGGTGCGTGACGGGGTGTTGGGCGACCGGCAGTCATTCTTCATCGACCCCGCGGGCGCCACGGAGCCATCGACGATCGTCGAGCAGTTCGTGCTCGAGTACTACGCATTGGGGCTCGCCATCCCACCGCTGGTGGTGGTGCCGCAGGGCGTTGAGACCAACGCCATTGAGGCGCTGCTTGCCGAGCGCCGGCAGTCGGGCGTGGAGGTGCGGGCCTCCGAGCGCGGTGAGAAGCGGCGCATGCAGGAGATGGCCGAGCGCAACGCGCATTTGGCGCTCGACCAGGACCGCGCCCGCGTGGCGCGAACCCGCGATCGGCGCACTGCCGCTCTGGGCGACCTGCAGGAGCGCCTCGGGTTGGACGCACCACCGATGCGCATCGAGTGCTACGACATCTCGAACCTCGGGCCCACCTATGCCGTGGCATCGATGACGGTGTTGATCGGTGCCGCGCCGGCGAAGGCCCACTACCGGTCATTCACCATGCAGCACGAGGGCGATGCCAACGACTTCGCCCGCATCGGCGAGGCGATCGGGCGGCGCATGGCCCGGCTGGCGGCTGGCGATGCGGACCCGAGCCTGGGTGCCCGGCCATCGCTGGTGGTGATCGACGGCGGAAAGGGGCAACTGAGCGCGGCACTGCGTGCCATGCACGAGGCCGGCGTGGATGTGCCCATGGTGAGCCTTGCCAAACGCATTGAAGAGGTGTTCGTGCCCGGCCGGAGCGAACCGATCCTCATGCCCGAGGACTCCCCGGGGCTCAGATTGCTGCAACAGGTGCGCGACGAAGCCCATCGGTTTGCGCTTCGGCACCACCGCACCCTTCGTGGCAAGGGCATGACCGCGAGCGCCATGGATTCGCTGCCGGGTATCGGCCCCGCGCGCCGGCGTGCAATCCTGCAGCACTTCGGGTCGCCCGAGCGGTTCATGGCGGCGACACGTGATGAGTTGGAGGCCGTGCCCGGGCTGCCGCCGAAGGTGGCGCGTGATGTGTACGAGTATCTGAACAAGACAGGTGGCCCAGGGGCCGGAATACGACGGGTACCCCCGAGGCCCCCGAGGCCATGAGCGGAGGTGGTGGCGAATGGAACTGACGATCATCACCGGGCTCTCCGGCGCCGGTAAGAGCGGTGCCATCGGTGCCTTCGAGGATGCCGACTACTTCTGCATCGACAACCTGCCCCCCCGCCTGCTTCCCGCCCTGGTTGATCTGTTTGAGCTTGAGGGCAGCAAGGTGGAGCGCGCGGCGCTGGTGTGTGACGTGCGCGGCGGTATCTGGTTTGAGGACCTGGCGCGTGAACTGGGCGAGGTGCAGAAGGCCGACGGCATCACTCCGCGCATCCTGTTCCTCGAAGCCTCCGACGATGCCCTGCTGCGTCGGT
>CANJMX010000113.1 GCA_947475125.1 Actinomycetota bacterium | reverse complement strand
GGAATCGAGCTGGTGTTCACCCCGTGCGAGGAGGTGGGACTTCAGGGCGCTGCCTACTTCGACCCTTCGGTGCTCAAGGCGGAGTTCGGATTTGTGTACGACCACACCGGGGATCTCGGCGGAATCGTCACCTCGGCACCCACGCACAAGGAGGTTGAGGCCACCTTCCGGGGAGTCGCGGCGCATGCGGGTATCCAGCCCGAGAAGGGGCGGAGCGCAATCGTTGCTGCGTGCCGCGCGGTGGCCGCGATGCCCCTCGGGCGCATCGACGACGCCACCACCGCGAACGTGGGCACCATCCGTGGGGGATCGGCCGACAACGTCGTTGCCGAGGAGTGCGTGGTGACGGGCGAGTGCCGGTCGCGCGATCTTGATGCCCTCGACAGGCAACTCACCGCAATGGTTGACGCGTGTACATGGGCCGGCACCGAGTGCGAGTGCGACGTGGAGGTGCGCGTGAAGCATCACTTCACCGGCTACACGCTTGCCGAGGATGCTCCGCAGGTGGTGATGGCCCGTCAGGCGATTGAGGACTGCGGCATCGAGCCGACGTTCGTTTCCACCGGGGGCGGTTCTGACGTCAACGCCTTCCTCGTCAACGGATTCGCGTCGGTGAACCTGTGTAACGCCATGGTTTCGGTGCATACCCCTGACGAACGCATTCGTATCGACGACATCGAGCGCATGGTGGACATCACCCTGGCCATCGTGGCCCGCGCCACCACCTGACCCCGGCGTGAGCATCCAGCGCATCGACGGGCTCGGCATCGAGTCATCGGAGCCCATCTACGAGGGTGAAGTCGTAGATCTGTCGGTGGTCAATTACCGACGCCCCAATGGGCTCGTGGTGCGCCGCGAGGTCATCGCACACCCCGGTGCGGTGGTGATGGTGCCGGTGGATGGTGCCCGTGTGCTGATGGTGCGCCAGCCACGGGAGGCGGTGGGGGAGTACCTGCTCGAATTGCCGGCCGGCAAGTTGGACGTGCCGGGTGAGCCGCCCATTGCATGCGCCAAGCGCGAGTTGGCCGAGGAGGTCGGGCGCGCCGCGGACACCTGGGAGAGTCTCGGCGGCTTCTACACCGCCCCCGCGATCCTCGAGGAGTACATCCACTGCTTCCTGGCCACCGACCTCACCGAGATCGCCCATGAGCCGATCCCCGAGGAGGAGATCACGGTGGTGCCGTGGCCGCTGGCAGATCTTGACGCGCTGATCGCCGAGGTACACGACGCGAAGTCGCTCATCGGCCTCATGCGGATTGCCCGGCGGCTGGACGGTGCAGGCCACCTCCGGTGATTCGGGGCGGACCGGATCCGCGCCATCGGGCTCGCCATTGCGTCAGGCGCAGATGGCCCGTGGAATCGCCTGCAAGCGGTAGCCGATCCCGGGGACCGTCTGCACGTAGGTAAAGGCACCGTCGCCTTCATCCACCTTGCGTCGTAGCCGCCGCACCAGAACGTCCACCACGCGGCTTCCCTGTTGGAGGGAGCGGCCCCACACCGCCATATGGATGGCGCCGCGGTCGAGCCCGCGATCCGTCGCCCTCGCCAAGGTCCAGAGGAGCCGGAATTCCAGGGCGGTGAGCCCAAGATCGACCCCCGACATGGCAGCGTCTCCGGCATCACGCCCGATTTCGAGGTCGCCCACCTGCACCCGGTCATCGCGCACGTGTGCCACGGGCCGGGGAGGTGCGGTCACCGGATCGGGCACCGATGGGGGGCTGACGCGAACTGCACGCATGCGCCCGGGGCTCCGTGGATCTCCGGCGATCACGAACAGCGCCGCTGCGGGGGCAGCGGCATGGAGCGCCCGAGCCGTGTCACGGCCTGATGGCTCGTTGTCCGGCGGGTCGATGACCACCAGATCGGGCGCACCGAGCCGGGCTTCGGCCACCGCGGCGACGGCGTCCCGGGCGATAGCCGGCCGGTATCCCTGATGGCGCATGCGCAGTGCAAGGGCGTGGCCGCGCGCGGGGTCCGGGGCCACCACGATGACGCGGGCGATTCGGCGCGGCCGCGATGGCGGCGCAGTTGGCCGCCGTGCGGTGGTCATGCGGCCTGCAGTGTGGCGGGCACGCCGGTGACGATGGTCGTTGCCGCCACATCGTCGGTCACCACCGCCCCGGCACCCACGATGGCGCCATCTCCAATGGTCAGCCCCTGCAGCACAATGGCCCCGGCGCCAATAAGGACCTCACGGCCGACATGAACACCGCCGCCCAGGCGCGCGCCGGTGGCGACATGGGAGAAGTCGCCCACAACGGCATCATGACCAACAATCGCGCCCGCTCCCACCACGCTGCCCTGTCCGAGGCTGGCGTCGGCATTCACCACCGCAGCAGCCATCACCTGGCAGCCGGCACCGGCGATGGACCACCGCGAGACCGAGGCGGCCGGGTGCGCGATGGGTGGCAGCCGGAATCCGGCGGCATGCAGTTGGTCGAACACGGTGCGACGGGTGGTGGGATCGGGAATGCCCCCCACGCCGATGAAGGCGCTCCGGATACCCGACGCAAGGAATTCGGCCAGCATGGACGGCCCCCCCGCCACTGGGATCCCGAGGATGCGCGCACCCCACAGCGCTTGGTCCGCGTCGAGAAGAGCAGTGACGCGACCCCGCCCCGACGACAGGATGGCGTCGACGACGCACTTGGCATGTCCGCCCGCACCGAGTCCAATCAGGCGTGGTGCCCGCTCATCGGTGCCAGCGTCCCGGGTACGGGGCGGAGTCATGGTTATGCCACCACGGGATCGGGCCGATTGCCGCGCGCGGTCGAGAGGTCCTCGTCAATCGCACGGGCCCACACGGTCACACCCGGTTCGAGCACGGACAAGATGGGGTCGTGCCGGGAGAGTTGCACCCACAGGTCGTTATGGCCATCGGCTGCCAGCTCGGCACGTACCTCGAACCCAAGGTGCGTGACGCGCACGATCGTGCTCTCCACGGAGCCGTCAACCGGTGCGGTGTCAAGGGCGATCTGGTGGGGGCGTACTGGGCGCCCATCAAGTTCGGTAATCGGGCCGACGAACCCCATGACGAACGGGGTGCTCGGTGCGTCGTAGAGCTCGCGCGGGCTGGCCACCTGCTCCACGCGGGAGTGATCCATGACGGCGATGCGGTCGGCCACCTCCATGGCCTCTTCCTGGTCGTGGGTCACAAGCACAGTGGTGACGTGTACCTCGTCATGCAGCCGACGAAGCCACTGGCGGAGCTCGCGGCGCACCATGGCATCGAGGGCACCGAATGGCTCGTCGAGCAGCAGGACGCGGGGCTCCACTGCGAGGGCGCGGGCCAGCGCCATGCGCTGGCGCTGCCCGCCGGAGAGCTGGCTGGGGTAACGGTTTGCCATTCCGGTCAACTGCACGAGGTCGATGAGGTGGTCTACCCGCTCATTGATCTCCGCCTTCGGGCGCTTCTGCACCCGCAGGCCAAAGGCCACGTTCTCAAACACGGTCATATGACGGAATGCGGCGTAGTGCTGAAACACGAATCCGATGCCACGCTTCTGTGGGGCGGCGGCTGTGCGGTCTATGCCGTCGATGATCACGCGACCGGCGTCGGGTGCCTCGAGTCCGGCGATCACGCGAAGCAGCGTGGACTTCCCACTTCCGCTCGGCCCGAGCAGCGCGGTGAGCGAGCCGGTGGGGATGTCGATCGAGACATCGTCGAGCGCGACGAAATCGCCGAACCGCTTGGTGACGTTCTCAGCTGTGATGCCCATCGAGTTCCTCCTTGCGTACGACCAGGTTTACCCCCACCACGACGATGACGGCGATGACTGCGAGCACGAGCGCTGCGGTGAATGCCGCGGGCTCGTTGAAGAGCGTGTAACTGGAATCGATAAAGAGGGTTGCGGTCTCGGTCTTGCCCGAGACGTGTCCCGACACCACGGCGACGGCGCCGAACTCACCGAGCGAGCGCGCCGTAGTGAGGATGACGCCGTAGGCAATGCCCCAGCGAATTGACGGAAGCGTGATCTTCCAGAAGGTGCGCATGGGGGAGGCACCCAGCATTGCCGCCGCCTCTTCCTGATCGGTGCCCACACTGCGGAGCACCGGAACGACCTCACGCACCACGAATGGCAGCGACACGAAGATGGTGGCCAGAATCATTCCTGGAACGGCGTAGATGATGCGGAACCCGTGGTCCACGAACCACCCGCCAAACCACCCGTTCATGCCCCACACGAGAATGAGCGACAGGCCGATGACCACTGGCGAGAGTGCGAGCGGCAGGTCAACGAACAGGTTGAGGATGTTGCGCCCAGGCACCTTGCGGCGCACCACCATCAATGCGAATGCGACGCCGAAGATCGTGTTGAGCGGCACGGCGATAAGGGTGATGAGGGCCGTCAGCCACATGGCGTGGAGAAATGGCTGGCTGGTAAGGGTGTCCCATACTGCCCCCGCACCATCCTGGAAGGCGCGGAAGAATACGGCGACGAGCGGGATCACCAGGATCGCCCCCAGATACAGCAGCGCCACGGTGATGAGGCCGCGCCTAGTCCAGGCTGCGCGCACTGCGTCGCTCCAGATAGTCGAACAGGGCGAGTGACATGAACGAGAGCACCAGCAGTACCAGTGAGACGGCTGCGGCACCCTGCGGCTCGTCGCTCTGAATGAAGCCGAAAATGGTCACGGAGGCCATCTGGGTCTTGAAGGGAAGGTTGCCGGCGATGAGGATGATGGCGCCGAACTCGCCCAGCGCACGGGCGAACCCGAGGCCACTTCCGGCCAGGATTCCGGGCCACAGTTCGGGCAGTGTGATGCGCCGGAAGGTCACCCACGGGCTTGCCCCAAGCGACGCGGCCGCCTGCTCGGCTTCGTGGTCGGCTTCGCGCAGCAGCGGCTGTACGGAGCGCACGATGAAGGGCAGGGTCACCAGGAGCAGCGCGACCGCGATACCGATGCGGGTAAAGGCGATGTTGATGCCAAATGGGCTGTTGGGGCCGTAGAGGGCAAGCAAGGTGAGCCCGGCGACGATTGTGGGAAGTGCAAACGGGAGGTCTACGAGGGCGTCCACAACCGACCGCCCGAAAAAGCGGTAGCGCACCAGCACCCACGCGATGATGGTTCCCATCACGGCATTGATGAGCGTGACGATCGCAGCGAGCACCACGCTGAGTTGGATGGCAGCGGCGACCTCGGGCTGCGAGACGGCGGCCCAGAACGATGCGGGCCCCTGCGAGAGCCCGGACCAGGCCAACGCTGCAATGGGGATGAGCACGATGAGACCCAGATACCCCACTGCGATGCCGATGCCGAGCGTCCCCCGACTGCGGCCAGCGCGTGCGACGCGCGGTGCCTGCCCTGGGTGTGTGGTGCT
>CANJMX010000112.1 GCA_947475125.1 Actinomycetota bacterium | reverse complement strand
GGGGCCGATAGGATCGGCGCGATGGGCAAGAAGGCAACCACGAAGGGCGGGTCCACCCCGCCGACACGTCGCGACATCGCGCAGAACCGCAAGGCGCTGCACGAGTACGAGATCCTCGACCGCTACGAGGCGGGAATCTCACTCGCCGGCAGCGAAGTGAAGGGCCTGCGCGAGAGCGGCGCCATGATCCGCGAGGCCTACGCCCAGGTGATCAACAACGAGGTGTTCCTCGTGGGTGCCCACATCTCCGACTACGGCCCGGCCGGTGGTCGCGGGCACGACCCCCAGCGCACCCGCCGGCTGCTGCTGCATCGCCGTGAGATCGACAAGATCTCGGGCAGGCTTGCCGAGCGCGGAGTCACCCTCATCCCGCTGCGCATGTACTTCAACGACGAAGGCCGCGCGAAGATCGAACTGGGCCTTGGCCGTGGGCGCACGCAGTACGACAAGCGCGTGGCCATCAAGGACAAGGAGATGTCGCGCGAGCTCTCCAGGGCAAATGCCCGCAGGGGTCGCAGCTAGTCCCCCACGCCGTTATGGCGTGATGATGACCACGTGCTCGGTGAGCGCGCCGTGTGCGCCCAGCGTGGAGATCTTCTCGATGTCACTGCTGCGGCTGGGGCCCGACACCAGGCTGACGGCCGACGGCACCGGACGCCCGTCGGCAAAGGTTCGTGCCAGCGCCTCGCCCAGGGTGTCCACGACCCGGTCGGCCATGAGCAGCGACACGTGATGGCGATTGGTCACGTCGAGCCCCCGGCCATGGCCCACTGAGGCCTCAAGCACCAGGGTGCCGCGCTCAGCCACGCCCAGCGTGGGCACGGTCACACCACACACGTCCTCGGGGCCCTCAAGCCCCAGCACCTCGCGCCGCCCCATGGCCACCGGCCAGCGCAATACATCGATGCCCGCCGCCCGAAGCGCAGGTTCGAGGCCAATGGCATCCACCACCGGGTCGTCAGCCAGCACGGCGCGAACAATCCCCTGGTCGGCCATCCACCCTGCGGCGGCCCGCCCCGCATCACCGGGCCTCGCCATCTCGACGGTGGCCTTGCGACGGGCGAGTGACTGCACCATCTGCTCAATCGGGGTGCTCACCGGCGTGGGGGCCACTTGCTTGGCATGTCGCGAACCTTGGTCCAGCCCGACCCCGGCCCGGGCAGGCGGTTTACCCATCCGTCGCGACCTCGAATTCGAAGCCCCAGCCGCCAGCCGATCATGGTCAGGCGGTAGGTGATGCCCCGGCGCCAGAGCAGGCTCCATACGCGAAAGGCAAGGCCAGCCTTGCGCTTTGCGGGCGACGACGACCGGGCGCGGGCGCGTACGAGCAGATCGGGCAGTGGGATCCCCACGGGGCAGGCGTCGCCGCATGCACCGCACAGCGTCGACATAAATGGCAGGTCGCGCGACCCGGGCGACGAGGGGCCTTCGAGAAGCGGTGTGATGATTGCGCCGATGGGCCCTGAGTAGGGCGATCCGTACGCCTGACCACCCACGTTCTGCCACATGGGGCACGAGTACAGGCAGGCCCCGCAGCGGATGCATGAGAGCACCTCTTCAAACTCCGACCCACGCAGTGCTCCCCGCCCACCATCGATGATGACCAGGTGGAACTCCTCGGGGCCATCGGTCTCGCCCTCGCGCCTCGGTCCGGTGATGAGGTTGACGTAGTTGGCGGCGTCCTGGCTGATTGCCGCCATGGGGAGCACCTGCAAGATATGCGCGGCCTCATCCCAGTCGGCGACCACCCGCTCCATGCCCATTACGGCCACGTGGATGCGCGGCTGTGATGTAACCAGCCGGGCATTGCCCTCGTTCTCCACGATGCACACGGTGCCGGTGGATGCCACGGCGAGGTTCACACCCGAGATGCCGATCTCGGCCTGGGCGAACTTCTCGCGCAGCCGCACGCGGGCGTGCGCCACAAGGCCCTCGCGATCGGTGGGCACATCATCGGTGCCAGCCTCCTCGCGAAAGAGCGCAGCCACCTGGTCGCGGTTGAGGTGCACAGCCGGGGCGATGATGTGGGACGGGTGCTCGTTGGCCAGTTGGATGATCCACTCGCCCAGATCGGTCTCAACCACCTCGAGCCCGGCGTGCTCCATGGCCTCGTTGAGCTTGATCTCCTCGGTGGCCATCGACTTGCTCTTGGCCACCACGTGTGCGCCACGTGCCCGTGCCAGATCGGTGATGTACCTGCATGCCTCATCGGCATCTGCGGCGCGCACCACCACACCGCCGCTGGCCCGCACGTTCGACTGCAATTCGGCAAGCAGGGCCGGCATGTTGCGGATGTTCGATCGCCTGATGTCGCGGGCACGGTCGCGCATCTCGTCAAAGCCGAAGTCGCGCTTCATCACCTCTCGCCCGGCACCCCAGCTGTCACCGGCTGTGCGCAGGTTGTCGGCAAGCGTGGGATCACGCAGGGCATCCACTGTGCGCTCGCGCAGCGTGCCCGTGACATCGGAGTAGGCCACGCCGGGATTGCGCCGCCGCCGCCGGGTGCTCACGAGCCCAGCACCTCAGAAATGTGACGGGCGCGAATGGGGATGCCCGTGCGGTGCGCGCGGCCGGCGATGTGCATGAGGCACCCCAGATCGCACGACACCACCTCAGGCGCGCCCGTGGCTGCGGCGGCCTGCGCCTTCTGCTCGCCCAGGCGACCCGACAGCTCCGGGAAGTTGAGTGCGAACACCCCGCCGAATCCGCAGCACTGGTCGGCGTGGGCCATCTCCCGCACCTCACAGCCCGGCACCTTCGCGAGCGCGTCACGCGGGCTCTCGTTTTCATCGAGCACGCGGAGCATGTGGCACGAGTCGTGCACGGTGAGGGCGCCGCATGCCTTGGCGCGCGGATCGAGGTCGTGCTTGGCGAGAAATTGCGTGAACTCAATGGTGCGCAGAGCAAGATCGAGGGCGTCCTCCTCGTCGGGCTGCCCGGCAAACAGCTCGGGGTACGCATGGATGACCATCCCCGCGCACGATCCGCTCGGCACCACCACCTCATCGCTTCCCGCGAACACCTTGATGGTGTGCCGCGCCACGGCGCGGGCCTGGTCGGGGTGGCCGGCCGTCCACGCGGGCTGGCCGCAGCAGGTCTGACCCCGCGGCACCTTTACCTCAACCCCCGCGCGCTCCAGTGCCCGCCGCGTGGCCTTCCACACCTTGGGGGCGATGGCATCGGACAGGCACGTGCGCATGAGAAGAACCCGCATGGTGGGAGTGTAGGCGCGCGGTCAGTCGCGCTTTCGGCACACCACCAGCGCCTCGAGGTAGTCCCATCGGTGGCGGTCGGGGTCGGCGGCCACACGGGCCTCGAGTTCTGCCAGAAACTCACCCAGCAGCAGGCCGGCGCGGTCCTCGCCCTCGCGCGTGAATGCACGGCGAAAGAGCGGGCCGCCCCATGCCAGGCAACTGCGCACGAAGTCGCGGGCGAACACTGCCGGATCGGGGTCGAAGTAGGGATTGTCGAGGCGGAACAGTTCGACCCGCTCAATCACCAGACCATCCACGTCACCGCCACCAGCTTCAAAGGGCGCACGGATTTCCTCAACCGTTCGCATCCACACCGGTACCACCACCGCATCTGCGGTTGCCTGGGCGATATGTCCGCTGGCCACCCACTCGGCCAGCACTGCATTCATGTCGCGCGCGATCTCCGCATACAGGCCGGTGCGATCGGGGCACGGCGTCTCCGACGCCGGAAGCGCGGCGATAAACCAGCCCCCCGGCACGAGTTCCGCGGCGCGAAGGCGCACCAGTTGATCCCACTGCTGCGCGGCGGCGTCGCGCCATGCCGATCGCTCGATCTCGTCGTGGTGATCGGGATAGCCGGGGAATACCGACCGGGCTGACCCGAGGTCCTGCGGGGCTTCAACCCAGTGCATGGTGGTGCCGGTGATCGCCATATGCACCGTGCCCGCGGGCGCGCTGAGACCAGTGTGGAGCGGGATGCCTGCCATACCGATGACCGTCGTGGCCCCCGAGGCCAGGGCCTCGTCAACGGCTGCCGCGTGGTCATCGGCAGATGCCAGGTGCCCCCCGGAACCCGCGTCAACCGCTCGGGTATCCGCAGGTGTGGGCACCACCTGCGCTGCGGGGCCGATCACAGGGTCGGCGTTCAACCGCCCGTGTGCCACGTCCCAGGGGTTGGTGGGCATGTCAATGAATGAGTAGGCGAGCGGACGCCCTGCGCGCAGCGCGATGAGGTCGCGCATGAGCACGTGCGAGTTACGGCCATCGGAGGCGCCCTGGTCAACCACGCGCAGTACGGGTTCGTCTGCAAACCCGAGAGCGGCCTCCATCACTGTCGGGAAGGTGCGTTCAAACGAGGCCTTCTGTGACAGGGCATAGGAGCCGTAGTCATCATCCATTCCGGACAGCAGGGGGCGGCGATCAGCCATGAGCACTCCGTGGGTTGCGGACGCCGACTGTACGCGTGTAGCGGAGTGCACGGGCTCGACCCGGTGTTTTCGACCACCGTCACCAGGCTTCTGGCGGTCATCCCGGTGATCGTTGTGGCCGTGGGTGGCCGTATCGCCGAGCGCCCGGCACCGGGGTCTGACCGCGGCTGACCCGGGCGCTCGGAGGGCGTGCGCTTACGAGGCGCAGTCGACCAGTCCCGCCGCCATCGCTGCCGCACGCCGGGCCTTGATGTTTGCCCGCCCGGCTGCGCTGTCGGTGGTATCGGCCACTGCCTGATTGAGATCGGTGCCCGATGCCACTTCGCTATAGAGCTTCTGACTGGTGGCGACGCTCGTAGCGCCTTCCTTCAAATACGTCGCGACGTCCTTCGAGATGCCGGCGGGCGGCGTGAGGATCTCGATGTCTGCGTACTGCTCCTTCGCAATTGCCAGAGCCTTGCCGAAGCGGTCCTTGAAATCGGCCAACGACGTGAATGACTGCATGTCACCCAGTGTCTGGAAGTCGGTGTAGGCCGTGGCGCAGATACCGTTGGCCTGAGTGACGAAATCGGATCCGGCCGCGCCGGACGAGGTTCCGGACGAGTCGCCCGAACCCCCGCACCCGGCCACAAGACCAATGCCCGCGATCGCGAGACCCGCCGCGACCATCCGAATGCCCGTCCTCATATCCATCCTCCCTCTCGCTGGGTGGGGGAACAGGGGGAATGTACGCCGCAGGCCCGCCTGTAAGGGCTGCGCCGCCGCGCGCTGATATCCTGTTGCACAGCAGGAACCTTCACGGGCCCGAACCAGTTTCGACGGGGTGGAGAAGGATTGGCAAGCGAGCCGCGGACCCTGAGGACCGCGTTACCAACAGGGAACCAAACGTAGCTGCGGATTCTCGCCAGCTCGCTCTCGCCGCCTAGTAAGCGG
>CANJMX010000111.1 GCA_947475125.1 Actinomycetota bacterium | reverse complement strand
GCAGATTGACGGCATGGATTCGGAACGCGCCAAGTGGCCCAAGGCCGCGCGCAAGATGATCCGCCAGGCGGAGCACATGTCGGCTGCTGCGGCCACCATCGCGGTGACCGACTCCGAGAGCGTGGCCGACCTGTACGAGCAGCGGTTCGGCAGGCGCATCCTCAGCATCCCCTACGGTGCCGACCTGCCCGACCCCGGCACCACCGCCGAGTGCGAGCGCCTGGGCGTGCAGCCCGGCCGCTTCATCCTCTTCGTCGGCCGCCTGGTTCCCGAGAACAATGCGCACCTACTCATTGAGGCCCATCGCCTGCTTGCCCCCGACTGGCCCCTGGTGATCGTGGGCGATGCCCCATATGCCGACGAGTACATCGCCGAGCTGAAAGCCAATGCATCACCGGCGGTCATCTTGCCCGGCTATGTGTTTGGCGATGGCTACGCCGAACTGGTGCACCGCTGCGGGCTGATGTGTGCGCCCACCGAGGTGGGTGGCACGCACCCGGTGATAATCGAGGCCATGGCGGCAGGGGCACCGCTGATTGTGAGCGACCACGCGCCCAACATCGAAGTGGTGGGCGACACCGCGGCGACATTCGCGCTCGCCGGTGGAGCCGAGGCGCTTGCCGTGACCATGGGTGAGTTGCTCGACGACCCCGCCAGGCGCGAGGCACTGGGGGCGAAGGCTGCAGAGCGGGCCCGGGAGCGGTTCAGTTGGAGCCGATGTGCCGATCGGTATCTGGCAATTGCCGCAACCATCGTCCGCTAGGCACCCGGTACTCTGAGCCGAGTGCCAACCGAAAACACAGCACCCGATCAGGACGACGAGCCCGAGGTCGTGAAGCGGGCAATCAGCACACGGGTCATCGTGCTCGGCTTGGTTGTCGGCATCCCGATTTCGGTGCTGTTCCTCTGGCTCGCGATCCGGGGTGTGGATCTTGGCGAGGTCTGGACCGGAGTCCGGAGTGCCAACCTGTGGCTGGTGCTGTTGGCGATTCCCTTCGCCAACCTGCTCTTCGTCTTTCAGGGGTTGCGCTGGCGCCATCTCGTTGAGGCCGACCCCAAGCCGGGCAACCCAGTGTTCGTCGCCCTTATGTTCGTGGGTGGTGCAATCACCAACGTTGTGCCCGGTCGCCCGGGCGACATCGCGCGAGGTGTGTGGCTCGGGCGCATTGGGCCAATCCCCGTGGCGAGGTCCCTCACGTCGGTGGCAGTTGACCGAGCGGTTGACGTCGTGAGCCTGTTCGTGCTCCTGCTGGCATGCCTTCCGTTCGTCGAGAAGCCTGACTGGTTGGTGAACTTGGTCATCATTGTCGGCGCACTCACACTCATCGCCGCGTTCGTGCTGGCCGGCGCGTGGTGGTATGTGAACAGGTCCGCACGTGGTCGCGAGCGCGCATCTCTGGGAAGGGATGACAAGTCGTGGCTGCGACACAACATCTCGGGGATCATCCGTGGGCTTGCCGTGCTCTCGAGGCCACGCGACGTCGCTGCGGCGTTTGGCTTCAGTTTCATCGGCTGGGGTTGCGCGATGTTCGCCGGATGGCTCGTGGCCCGGGCACTTGGCATCAGCCTCAATGCGGCATCAATCGTGTTCGTAATTGGCGTGGTGTCGCTCGGGGCGGCGATCCCGTCATCACCGGGGATGATCGGCACCTATCAGTGGCTCGTGGTCACCAGCATGGCCGTGGTGGGAGTGGCGCAGGCAGATGCCCTCGCCTTCTCGATCCTGAGCCAGGCGATTTGGTACATCCCCGTGACGCTGTCGGGGCCGTTCGCCGCGTGGTGGCTCACCAGGTACGAGCGC
This sequence comes from Actinomycetota bacterium, assembly GCA_947475125.1. GTDB lineage: Bacteria > Actinomycetota > Thermoleophilia > Miltoncostaeales > Miltoncostaeaceae > SYFI01. Next base: position 3,544 of record CANJMX010000111.1, on the reverse strand, counting down.
CGCCGGCGTTCGGCCATCGCTTCAGCAACCCCTGCCACATCGCCATGAACCTCGCACTCCGACACCGCCTCACCGCCTTCTCTGATGCCATCGGGCAGGTGGGCGACCGCACCGCATTCATCGCCGGTGAACTGCGCTGCGTTCCGCTGCGCCCGCTCGTGGGCCGGGCTGCCCGCACACGCAACTCCAATCCGGCCGCGGAGTGGCAACGGCTGGGTGGTCGCATGGGGTACCTGCGCCAGCACCGACTCGCCAATGGCGGGTATGTATGGATCCGCCACGGCACCGCCGATGTATTCACCGTGGCCGAGGTTCTGGCCCGCGACGAATACGCCATCCCGGATGAGGCGCGCCGGCTGCTCCCGGACCGCCCGCGCGTCGTGGACCTAGGAGCCAATATCGGCATGTTTGGAATCCGGGCACTCCGTGATCTCAACCCGTCGATCATCACCTCGGTGGAGGCCGACCCCTACAACGCCCAGGTGCTTCGGCGCAACGCAGCCAATGTTCCGATGGGCTCCGACTGGCGCGTGATCGAGGCCTTTGCCGCCCCCGCTGGCGACAGCAAGGTCGATTTCGTCGCCGGACAGTTCGCCGAATCACGGTCCGGCGAGGCCGGCGGCCACTCCGTACCCACTGTGGATGCGTTCACCCTCATGGACCACGCTGACATGGTGAAGATTGATATCGAGGGTGCCGAATGGCCCATTCTCGGGGACTCTCGCCTGGCCACCACCAACGCCAAGGTGCTGGCGCTGGAGTACCACCGCTGGGGCTGCGACGAGGGTGAGGACCCGTCGACCCGGTGCCGCGGGCTGCTCGAACTCGCCGGGTTCACGTGGCGCGACGCCGGATCACCTGGCGACGACTTCGGCACCCTCTGGGCCTGGCGCCAGCCCTAGGAGTCGGTGTCCTTCCGGCCGACTTCCTCGGCCACCACATAATTGGGCCGCGCACGCACCTCGTCGTAGATCTTGCCGACGTACTCCCCGATGATGCCCATGAAGATGAACATGACGGCTGCCAGGAAGAACATGGCTGTCATGACCGAGGTCCAGCCCTGTGCACTGCCACTGCCGATGATGGCGCCCACGACGACCCAGATAAGCCCGGCGATCGCCAGCAGGGCCATAACGAAGCCCATAAAGGTCATGAGGCGGAGCGGCAGTTTGGAGAACGAGAAGATTGCATTGGTACCGCCAAGCGTGCGCTTGACCAGGGAGTACTTGGTCTCGCCGGCAAGGCGCTCACGGCGCTCGGCCTCGACGGGCACCTGGTTGAAGCCTGCAAACGCACGGAGGCCGGGGAAGTAACGGCCCTTCTCCGGAAGGTGGTTGAGCACGTCCACCACTTGGCGATCCATCAGCGAGAACGGTCCGGCGTCGCGCGGCAGGTCAATGCTCATGACCCGGCCGGCCAGTCGATAAAACCCGCTGAAGGCCGTTCGCAGCAGACGACCCTCCTTGCGCCCCTTGCGCACCGCATACACCACTTCGCCGCCCTCGCGCCACGCAGCGATGAGCCGCGGCAGGATCTCGGGGCCATCCTGCAAGTCGGCATCCATCACGATGACTGCATCGCCACGGGCTGCGCGCAGCCCGGCCTCAATAGCTGCCTCGTGCCCGAAGTTGCGCGAAAGGATGACCGCGCGCACCCGCGAATCACGCTCGGCGAGCGACCGCATGATCACAGCCGTGCGGTCACGCGAGCCGTCGTCAATGAAGACGAACTCAAAGTCATCGGGAAGACCATCGATCTCAGCCGAGACCTCACGGTGGAAGGCCTCGAGGACCTCTTCCTCGTTATACGCCGGAACGACCAGCGAGATCAGCGCCATTCACCACTCCTTCGGACCGAGGCAGCGTAGTGGACACCCGTGACGCCCCGTACGATTGCGTCGTGCCGAGTGATCAACCCATCAGCGAGACAGGCGGCCTGCGCAGCTCGCTGACAGTGGGATCATCAATCGCAGCATGGAGCATCGGCGCATTTGCGTTCTACCTGGTAGCCGGGCGGGCGCTCGGCCCCGACTCCTACGGCCTGGTGGCCGCACTCCAGAGCATGATCATCGTGCTGGGCCTTCCCCTCGCAGGTCTCCAGTGGTCGATCGCAAGGGTTGTCGCCAGCAATACCGGAGCTGGACGGGCGGATGCACAGGCGGTGTACAGGCGCGCCCTCGGCCGCAGCATGCTGATCGCACTTAGCCTGGTCGCCGCCGCATCGGCCATCACAGCGATCATCGGGATGGCCAATCCCGGAGTGCCGGTCTGGCCACTCATCCTCTCGTACCTGACCGTTTTGGCCATGGTGCCCCTGCTCATCGGGTGCGGCAACCTGCAGGGAGAGCACCGCTACGCGGGGTTCGCCTGGAGCTACGCATCCACTGGCGTCCTGCGGGCGCCGCTCCTGCTCCTTCTGCTTCTTCTGCCCTTCAGTGATGTCGATGCCACGATGCTCGCGACCGCAGCGGCGGTCACGGTGGGCGCGATCTGGGCTGTCGGCCTCGCTCGCAGCGATCTTCGCGTACGCACCGCGCCCACGAATGCGCTGTGGCGCGACTTTCTGGCGGCACTCCCGGCGGTTGCCGTTGGCCTTATCGGCATCGCCGCACTGACCAATATCGACGTCGTTGCGGCGAAGATCGCAATTGGCGGCGAACAGGCGGGCCTCTTTGGTGCTGCGAGCGTCGTTGCCAAGTCGCTGCTGGTGGTCCCGCAGGCCCTCATCGTTGTGCTGCTGCCACGCGTTGCGGCGCGCGAGGCGCGCGGGGCACACACAGGGTCGCTCCTGGCTGCCGGGATTCTCGCCATGGCCGTCGCCGGGGCGATCGCCATGGTCATCGCTGTGCCCTTGGCTGATCCCATCATCACGCTCGCATTCGGATCCCAGTTCAGCGACGCGAGCTCACTGCTGGTGCCGTTCTTCGGCGCCACCACCCTCCTGGGTGCCTTGCTCATCCTCGTCAACCACCATGTCGCCCGCAGTGACCACAGGTTCGTCTGGGCCGTCGGGGGTCTCGCGGTGCTTCAGGTGGTGCTCCTGATCTTCTTTGCCACCTCGAGCCAGGCGATCATCGCCATTGATGCCATCGTGGGGGGCGTGGGGCTCATCGTTCACGAAATGATCTACTTCAACACTGACGAAAGCATGCTGCGGGGCACGGGGGCGCAGTTCGCGGCCATTATGCGCCGCATGACCCGACGCGAATCTGGCCGAGGTGCCACATGAAAACCCTGGCCACCACACTGCCCGGCCTCATCGTGATGGAGCCCGCCATTCACGGCGACAGCCGTGGGTGGTTTCAGGAGACCTACCGGCAGAACGTGCTGGCCGAACTGGGGATCGCCCACGACTTCGTACAAGACAACCAGAGCCGGTCTGCCAAGGGTGTTCTTCGCGGCCTGCACTTTCAGGTGGGGGATCGCCCACAGGCCAAGCTGGTGCGCTGTGCGCGCGGTGCCATCGTCGACGTCGCGGTTGACCTGCGCCGCGGTTCACCCACGTACGGCAATTGGGAGGCATGGCAGCTGGATGACGAGCGCGG
>CANJMX010000110.1 GCA_947475125.1 Actinomycetota bacterium | reverse complement strand
GGTGCTGCTGCCCGCCATGAAGGAGGTGGGCGACAAGTTCGGCGCCGGCGAGCTCATTCTCCCCTTCGTGCTGCAGAGCGCCGAGGCGATGAAGCGCGCCGTCAGGCACCTCGAGCAGTTCCTCGACCAGGTGGAGGGCTACACCAAGGGCACCGTGGTGCTGGCCACCGTGTACGGCGACGTGCACGACATCGGCAAGAACCTGGTGGGCACCATCCTCAAGAACAACGGCTACACGGTGCACGATCTGGGCCGTCAGGTGCCGGTCACGGCCATCATCGACGCCGCCGAGGAGCACAACGCCGACGTGATCGGCGTGTCCGCCCTGCTGGTGAGCACCAGCAAGCAGATGCCGCTCTTGGTGCAGGAGCTGGCGGCTCGCGGCCGCGACTACCCGGTGCTCATCGGTGGCGCAGCAATCAACAAGCAGTTTGGCTGGCGCACGCTCATGCTTGAGAGTGGCGACCCATACGGCCCGGGCGTGTTCTATTGCAAGGACGCCTTCGACGGACTGGGCGCGGTTGACCGCCTTCAAGACCCTGACGACCGCCCGGTGTTTGTACAAGAGCGCCTCGATCAGGCCCGCGACGCCGCAGCAAAGGCCACCGAAGTGGCATCGCGCCCGCGCCCCACTGCCGAGCCGGTGGTCATTGACGAGGCACCGGTGCCCGAGCCCCCGTTCTGGGGTTCCCGCCGCGTGGAGGACTTCGACCTCGACGAGATGTTCGCCCGCATGGACGAGCGCTCGCTCTACAAGATGTCGTGGGGTGGCCGAGGGCAGGACGACGCCGAGTACGCGCGCATTGTGCGCGACGAGTTTCTGCCGCGCCGAACGGCCATGGAGAAGTCGTCCATCGCCGACGGCTGGATCGTGCCGCGTGGCACCTACGGCTACTTCCCGGCCAACCGCGACGGCAATGACGTGGTGGTGTTTGACCCCGACACGGGCGAGGAGACCGCACGCTTCGACTTCCCCCGCCAGGACGAGGGCCGCCTGCTGTGCCTGGCCGACTACCTGCGACCCATCGAGGGCGGCGTGCGTGACGTCATCGCCCTGCAAGCCGTCACCGTTGGGCAAGAGGCCACCGAGTACCTCGACCGCCTTCAGGCCGAGGAGGAGTACACCGAGGCCTACTTCGCCCATGGCCTCGCCGTTGAGGCGGCTGAGGGCATGGCCGATCTGGTGCACGCGCGCATCAAGCGCGAATTGGGCCTGGGCTCCGATCAGGGGCGCCGCTATTCATGGGGCTACCCGGCCTGCCCCGACGTCGAACAGCACGCCGACGTGCTGCGCCTGCTCGCACCGTTCCCCCAGCAGATGGGCATGGATCTCACCAGCGCATTCCAGCTGACCCCGGAGCAGAGCACCGCGGCCGTCATCATGCATCACCCGCAGGCCACGTACTTCTCGGCCCGCCGCCGCAACCGCCTGTCCGAGGACGCCCCCACCGGCTGATGCCATGACCCGGAATGCGCGGCCGCAGATGGTGTGGACCGCGCTCGGCCGGGTTGAGGTGGCCGTGGCGGGCGATGGCCCCGCGGTGCTTGTGGTGCACGGTCAGCCGGGGGGCTATGACCAGGCCCTCTCTCTGGCAGGCACGTTGGGGCCCGGCCATCATGTGATCGCGCCGTCGCGCCCGGGCTACTTGGGCACACCCATCTCGACCGGCCACACGGTGGATGCCCAGGCCGACCTGCTTGCGGCGCTACTCGACGTCCTGGGGCACGCGGATGTGGCGGTGCTGGCCCTCTCGGCAGGCGCACCGGTTGCCCTGCGTCTGGCAGAGCGCCACCCGCACCGCGTGCGCGCGGTGGCACTGGTGGCGCCGGTCACCGGACCGGATACGCGCCCCATCACACTGCGGGATCGCCTGATGATGAGTCGGCCCGCGCTGCTCGCGGTAGACATCACGCTGAAGGTCGCACCATCGGTGGCAGTGGGTGGTGCGTTTGTGCAGGCAGGGTTCCCATCAATGGGCTCGCTCATCAGGGAGTCGCGGCGCATTGCGCGCGAGCCGCATCTGGTGGATCGGCTGCGCACCACCATCCGCACCGCACTGCCGTATCGCCACCGCCGCGATGGCACCGAGGCCGATGACCGAATGATCGCGCGACTCATGCCCGACCTGGGCAGAGGCGTGGCCGTGCCGGTGCTGGCAATTCATGGTGATGCCGACACCGAGGTGCGCCCATCGCACTCACTCGAACTCGTGGGTCGCGTGCCACTCGCACGGGTGATGATCCTGGGGGGTGCGGGGCACGTGGTCGATCTGCACCCGCTCTGGCATCAGGCCGAGGCGGCCATCCGCGCGTTCATCGCCCAGGCACCTTCGCCATCTCCGGCTGATCCAACAACTCCGGCTGATCCACCACCGGGCGCCTGAGGAGGTCGCCGGGGCGCGCAACCTGCCCCTCGGCCCACATCGCGGCCATGCCCACCCGCACGAACCCCATCGCCAGCCCGGGGTACATCACGTACCGGGCATCCCATCGGGGGAAGAACTTCTCGGTGAACTTCTCCAGCCGCTTCACCTGAAACCAGCGATCGGCAAAGCGCAATGTGTGGTTGAGCGCCCGCTGCATTGAGGTGTCCTGCTCACGGAAGTACCGGCCTCCGGTCACGAAGTTGAGGGAGACATCCTCAACGCCCTCGTCGCGAAACCGGGTAATCGCCCTCACCACGAGAAACTCCATGAGCCCGTTGGGGGTCTCAGGCGCACGCAACTGCATCGCCAGCGACTGAGTGCGGCCGCGGTTGCCGGGAACGAAGTGGATGACGCCAGCCAGTGCGCCATTGGGGCCGCGAGCGATCGCCACCCATGAGGGCTGGCCACCCGGGTCCTCCACGCGGTCGTATGCCATTGAGAAGCCCCGCTCGGCCTGACCACCTCGGCATGCGCGACGGAAGTCCTCAAGCGCTACCCGGTCGGTGGTACCCAGATCGCGCACACGCACCAGGTCGGCAGTAAATCCCTCGCGCTCCAGGCGGGTAACCGACTGGCGAACCTTTCGAATGGCGCGACCCTCCAGCGAGAACACATTGGCCTCCACCGTGGCCTCGTCGCCCAGATAGAACGCGCGAAGACCCACGTGCCGCCACAGGGGTCGCATAGAATCGGATGCAGCCATTACGCCAAACAGCAGCCCGTGGCGCGCGGCGGTATCGGCGGCCTTCTGCACCAGCCCGGGCAGCGCTGCGGGATTCCCCACCGGGTCGGCAGCGACCAGAAACACACCCGACTCCACCCGGTACGACAGCACCGCGTCGCGATCGTCGGAGAACAACCAGTGGTGATCGGCGCGCAGCAGGAATGACGACAGGCTGCCGCTGTCGTGACGGCTCACCAGATCGTCAACGCGACGACGTGACGCAGCCGTCTGCGGGTCGGGAACGAATGGCGGACGCCGCATGAGCGGTGCCAGCACCATTACCAGTGCGACGATGCTCACCAGCGCCAGGGCCTCGGGCAGCCAGTGGAAGGTGGCCGGGAAGTCGGCCGGGCCGGCACGCCAGGTGAGCAGTGCAAATGCCTCGCGCACCACATCGCCACCGCTGATCTCGGGCACGGCGTCGCCGCGTGCCACCACTACGGCGAGCACACCAATGACGAATGATCCCACGGCCACAAACGGGATACGGCGAATCGACTGGCGGATAGCGGCGGGTGCCGGCATCACCGGGAAGGCGCCGCGTGCGAGGTACAGAAGCACGGCCAGAACACCGCAGGCGATGGCGTCGGCCGGGCGTCGTTCGCCCGCCATGGTGACGGCCATAATGCCCAGCAGCGCCACGGCGATGGCAAGTGCCGCGCGACGGCGCTGGGTAAGCGCCCATCCAAGCCCGAGCATGAGCGCGGCGACGGGTGCGGCCAGAGCATGGGCCCACGGAGCGGCACGCTGCGGCACCAGTCGCGCGAGCACCTCAAAGTGCTCGGCCATGCCCGACCACACGACATCAGCAAGGTTGGCCACCGCGATCGCGATGACAACCAGCCCGATAATCGTGGGCAGGGAGGTCTGCAGCACCACTCGGGTGCGTCTCAAGGGGGTCAGCATTACTCCATCAGGTTAGACGCCGGACGGGCGTTTCCCCCACATCCGGTCCTCAATCAGTGTCGAATTGCTCTTTCGCCAACCACATACGGGCCATACGGGCCCCCTCAGCCATGGCCCGCAACTTGGCCTCCACGACGTCCTCGGGCACGCCCGATAGGTCGGGAGCCGCAACCCAGAGGGCCGATGGCGACCCCTCGCGTGCCGCAATGAGCACATCGCGCGCCACGTCATTGGCGTTCTCGGCCGGCGCGTCGGCAGCCACAGGGATCACCAGCACTTCGTCGGGGCGGAATGCGTATGCCCCATGCGGAGCCGCTCCATCCATCACCACGATGTGCGCTCCTGCGGCCACAAGCGCCCCAGGATCGCCCGCCCGGGCAAGTACCGGCCGGTGCGGCACGGCGGCGACGGCGGCGCGGATCGTCTCTGGATCGTCCACGGCCGCACCGGTGGTGATGACGTCCATCCCCAGCAGTTCGAGCCGTCTGGCCCAGTTGCCGGGTTGCGGCAGGGGCCCAAGGGCCACCGTGGCCAGCACGGGAACCTGCGTACCAGTGGATTGCAACTCGTCGCGACGCATTGCCGCGACGCTATCAGCGGGACGAATGGCCCACTGCTCCGTGCTGATTGACGCCGACGAAACGGGTACGTTTCACAGATCGCGAAGCGGGTCGCGCCCCTCGCGGACGAGAAACCCCACCGGAGGGATTGGATGAGCAACGGCAACGGGCCGGTCGAACTGGATGCACACGGCGTTACGACCTCGGGAACCATCCACTGGAACCCCACAACGGAAGAGCTCTACGAGCACGCACTCCGTCGTGATGAGGGCGTGATCTGTGAAGGCGGTCCGCTGCTGGTGAACACGGCACCCAACACGGGTCGTTCACCCAAGGACAAGTTCACGGTGAAGGAGCCCGGCTCTGAGGGCCGCGTGTGGTGGGGCCCCAACCAGCCCATCGAGCCCGCACACAACGATGTGCTGCGCGGCGACCTTGCTGCCCATCTGGGCGATGGCCGCGAGCTGTTTGTGCTGGACGCCTTCGCGGGCGCCCACCCCGAGCACCGCCTGCCGCTGCGTCTGGTGAGCGAGAGCGCGTGGCATGTGCTGTTTGCCCGCACAATGTTCATCCCGGCAACGCCCGACGAGATCAAGGTGCACGATCCCAAGGCCGTCATCCTGCACGCGCCCACGTTCGATGCCGACCCGGCAACGCACGGCACCAACTCATCCGGCTTCGTCACGCTCAACCTGACCAAGCTCGAGATCCTCATCGGCGGCACCAAGTACGGC
>CANJMX010000109.1 GCA_947475125.1 Actinomycetota bacterium | reverse complement strand
ATAGACCCTGGTGCAGACCCCGCGCTTCTGCGGCGCGCCGCGGAGTGCGGGCGTCGAGGTCTTGGTCGCCTTGGGCTTACGGCCCTTGCGGACCATCTGGTTAATCGTAGGCACGAGCCTCTTCCGGATGAATGAGCGTGACGTATTCAGTCGCCCAGCCGGATGCCGTGCATGTCGTGGATACCGGGATCGATCACCGGAAATCCTTCAACGCACGTTCGGTCGGACGGGTGCGGGACCGTATCACGGCACCGATTGGCGGCCAACACCCCTCGGGCGCCCCAGTGCCAGTGCCGCCAGCACCAACGTGGCGAGCGCAAATGCCCCCAGCGCGAGCGATACCGGGGTGAGGATCGGATCCATCGTCGGGAAGAACGAGAAACCCGCTGCCCCCGTTGCGATCGCCCACCCCGCGACGAGCGCCAGGATAGCCGTCAGAACCAGCGTGATGCGCTCCCCGATATCCATCCGACGCTCGGGCAGACGCGTGCGCCGCCCCTCGCCGTATCCCCGCGCAGCCATGGCCTCGGCCACGTCGAGCCCGCGCTCGAGCGCCGACCCCACCAACGGCAGGGCCAGCGGGGCGGCACGACGGGCCCGCGCCATGCGTGGGCCGGTGGTGAGCACGATGCCCCGCAGACGGGCGGTCTCGGAGATGGCGCGTGCATCGCGGCGCAGCGTTGGCACCAGGCGCGCGGCAATGGCTGATACCAGCGCGGACCGCGGCGCAACCCGCCCCACACCGGCGAGCATGCGATCGGGGTCGGCCCACGCGAAGAGCCCTGCGGCCAGCGCCACGGTCGCCAGCACGCGCGCGGCGGCGGCGGCCCCGGCGCCCAGTTCCTCGGCGGTGATCTCGCCATTGAGCGGAGGGGGCATGGGGATGGTGAACAGCACCAGGTCGCCCTGCCCGCTGACCAGCGGCGTGAGGATGAGCACGCCGGCCGCCGACACCAACGCGCCGATCAGCACGAGATGACCCGGGTGCCCGGGGGCGGCGAGCAGGAACACCACGGCCCCTGCAGCCAGCGCAGCCAGCACGAGCGGCTGGTCGGAGGTGAATGCCAGGATGCCCGCCACCAGCACCAGCAGCACGATGGGCATCGGTGCGCGATCACCGCCCATTGGCCCCATCACTTCACCGGTTCGGTCGAGGCCAGCGTCAGGTCGGCGGTCATCTTCAGCGAGGCCGCCCCACCGATCTCCATCGCGATGGTCCAGCGCGCTGGGAGTGCGAGCGACGGCGCGATCCACTGGGTATCCGTGCGCTGCCCCGGGAACATGCCAGTGATGTCAGCCGTCGTACGGATAACGAGCACCGGCACATCACGCTCCCCCACACGCACAACATCGCGCCGGAGCACGCGCACGCGGGCATCAACAGTGATCTCGCGAAGGCGATAGTGCTGCTGCCAGGCGTCGCCCACCGACATCCCGCGCGGGAGCACCAACGGCGGCGGGCGCAGCGTGCTGTTGTCCTCGCGCCCCAAGCCGGCAACCGTCACCGTGGTACGGCGCGCCACTTCGCGCGTCCCGTCAGGGCCCACCTCGAACCGCACACCCTCCACGTGCTCCTCGCTCAGCGCGAGGGTGCGCCAGTAACCATGTCCTGATGGCCGCACCACGAGCCGTGCATCGGCCGGAAGATCGCGGGTCACGCTGATCGGTCCGAGCCCAACGGTTTCCGATCCCTTCACCCGGTAGGTCCATGCCCCCGCCCGCGGACCGGTGGTCGTGGTACTTCCGGGCGCGCCGTAGTCGCGCAGCGCGGCTGCTGCTGAGACCCCGGTGCTCGATCCGGCGCTGGCCCAGAACCAGATGCCGACACCGATGATGACGAGCACCAGCACGAGGGGAATGACGATGAGCGGACGGGTGAGAAATCGGGGCACCCGCCGATGGTACGGCAGGGAGGGGCGATGGGCAGGAATACCGGCACGCGTGACGACGCACGGTGGCCGAAACGGGGATTTCGCGCGACCGTCTGTCGTGGCCATATCGTGGTCGCCCGATGCCGAAACCTGTGCGCCCCACCTCGTGCTCCTGCACGTCCTGCCGATCCCGCCGCGAGGGTGCGCGCGCGCATCGCGGGCGCGCTGCCTGGCTCGGCCTTCTCGGCCTGCTGGTGGTCGCAGTGCCGCTGGCCGCCGCACTGCCGGATGGCGGGCCGTCAGGTGGCCCCGGGAGTCCGGTCGATGTGCAGGTGGCACCCGCTCCCCTGCTTGTGCCGCCCACGGTGTTCATTACCGGCGAGCGCGCGGGCGAGGTGATCGACTGGCATGAGAGCGACCCGGGTGGATCGCCCAACGGCGGGAGCCTGTCCAACGGCATCCGCCTGCCCGTCTCAGGTACCGGCTACTACACATACGACCCGCGCACCCAGCGTGAGCCGGGTGGCCTGGAGACCCGCTGGGGGACGGCGCATCTGGTTCGCGAGCTCATAGCGCTCGGCGAGTGGTGGGCGCGCGCGCATCCGAATGCCACGGCCATCGGCATCGGCGACCTCTCCCGCCGGAACGGCGGAACCATCGATGGGCACGCATCGCACCAGAACGGGCTGGACGTGGATATCCGGCTGCCACGGCGCGACGGCGCCCGCGGGTCGGCCAACCCCGGAAGCTACGACCGGTCGCTGGCCCAGGGCATCGTTGATCACATTGTGGGGCGCGGGGCATCGCTGGTACTTATCGGCCCATCGCTCGACCTCACGGGTCCGTCGGGCGTCGTGGTGCGTTGGCCCAACCACGATGACCACCTGCACATCCGCTTCCCGGCCTGACCCACAGGGCTAGGGTTGGCTCCGATGCTTCAGGCCCCCATCACCGCCAGCATCTGGGCGGAGACCTTTCCGGTCGTGGATGCGTTCGACGAACGCATCCGGCAGACCGGGGTGGGCAGCGCGCAGATCACGCTGCTGGCATTCTTGGTGACGTTTCTCACCGTGCGCACGATCACCCACCTCATCAAGGCGGGCAAGGGGCCATTCGGCAACATGTCCGTGGGTGGCACCCACATCCATCACCTGGTGCCCGGAATCTTTCTGCTGCTCATCAGCGGTGCGCTGGGGATCTCATGGAACCCCGACCTGCCCACGTCGCTCGCCTGGATCATCCCCACGCTCTTCGGTATCGGGGCTGCGCTCACACTCGATGAGTTCGCGCTGTGGCTCACGCTCCGCGACGTCTACTGGGAGCGTGAGGGGCGCAGGTCAGTGGATGCCGTCGTCGTCGCCGGGTCGCTTCTGGCCCTCATCGCACTCGGGCTGCCGTTCTGGGCCGACGTCATCTCCAATGCCAATAGCGCCGGGTCGTGGACCATCCTCGGATTCCACGCGCTGTCGCTCATCCTTGCGGTTGCCTGCTTCCTCAAGGGCAAATGGATCTTCGCAGCGCTCGGCATTCTCATCATGCCGGTCGCCATCATCGGCACGATCAGGCTTGCGCGGCCCACCTCGCGTTGGGCACAGCGCTGGTACGGGGTGCGGAAGATGACCGCAGCCCTTGCGCGGTACCCCGAGGATCGGCATGCCCCGATCTGGCCCTGGCAGCGGCCGCACGCTCCCGACGGGAATGACCCCGTCGGGAGCGGTACAACCGACTGACCGACTACTCGGAGTCGCTCTCCCGAACCGGCTCGGGAGTGGGCTCCGGCTCAAACGAGTAGGTGCCGTCCGTGGAGCCGAGGCCCACGAGGTCATCCACTTCGTCACCGACGAGCGAGAACGGCTCGTCGAGATCGAACTCGAGCAGCGCCGGGGCACGGCGTACAGGCTCGATCTCCAAATTGCGGTACCTGGGAAGGCCGGTGGCCGCCGGGATGAGCTTCCCGATGATCACGTTCTCCTTCAGGCCGCGCAGGCGGTCAACCTTGCCCTCCAGGGCCGCGTCGGTGAGCACCTTCGTGGTCTCCTGGAAGGAGGCCGCCGACAGGAACGACTCGGTGGCGAGCGAGGCCTTGGTGATTCCCAGGATGAGCGGCACGTACATCGCCATGGCGGCGTCCAGCTGCATCTCGACCTCGGGCGTACTCATCTTCTTGGCCTTGGCCTTGCCCCTGCCCTTGCCCTTGCCGAGCTTCTCGGCTGCGGCAAACCGCACGCGCTGGTTCTCGCGGAAGAGCACCGGCTTGTCTACCAGCTGACCAGGCAGGAAGTTCGTGTCGCCCGGCTCCTCGATGCGCACCTTGCGGAGCATCTGACGGACGATTACCTCGACGTGCTTGTCGTTGATCTCCACTCCCTGCGAGCGGTAGACCTCCTGGACCTGCGCGACGAGGTAGGCCTCGGTCTTGGTGGCGCGGTCGCCCTGCCCCCAGCCAGCACCCGTGATGTGCACGCCCTCGCGGACGTGCATGCCCTCGAGGATGGGCGGAGCGGGACGGTCAACCGGCACGCGGATGTGCCGCACCTGCACGCCATCCTCGCCCAGCACCTCAACCTTGATGGTGCGCGACTTCGCGCCCTTGTCGGCGCGACCAGACGTGACCGATGCGACCGTGCCGGTGATGCCCAGATCGATGCCCGACTGGGCATCAAGGACGTCACTCGGGAATGCCGAGCCGTCGGTCAGCAGATCGCCGGCCTCCACCCACGAGCCCTCCTCAAGGTCGCGCCTGATCTGCGTGCGCTTGAGCACGTTGTAGGCGACGGGCTCGCGGATCGGCTCCTTCTTGCGGCCCACCTCAATGCTCACAGGCGGCTCGATGCTGATGATGGCCGCGCCCGGGCGCGTCTCGTCATCCTCAATGCGCAGCCAGCCGTCGTGCGCTGCCACATGGGCGAGCGCCTTGGGCCTGCGGGCCTCGAAGAGCTCCACGATTCGCGGCAGACCCTGCGTGATGTCCGCGCCGGCGACACCGCCGGTGTGGAACGTACGCATGGTCAACTGCGTGCCGGGCTCACCGATGGACTGCGCGGCAATAATGCCCACCGCGTCGCCCGGCTCACACATCTTGCCCGAGGCAAGGTTGCGGCCGTAGCAGCGCGTGCACACGCCCACGGCGCTGCGGCACTTGAGCGGTGAACGCACAGTGATCGATGAGTGCGGGTGACGGGTGCCCAGATCGGTGAGCTGCTCCAGGAGCGTGCTCTCGATCTCGACCGAGCGGTATGCCTCCACCGCGTCCTCGTCGTTCTCATTCGGCTCGTCCGGACGAAGTTCGGCCACGATCTCGCCTGTCGACATATCGACGACCGGCCCGAGGATGACACGGCCCAGCAGCGACGGGTTGGTGCGTCCATCGTGCTGCAGCGTGGCCTCGATGCCCTCGGTGGTACCGCAGTCGCGCTCGCGCACGATGACGTCCTGCGACACGTCCACAAGACGACGGGTGAGGTAGCCGGAGTCGGCCGTCT
>CANJMX010000108.1 GCA_947475125.1 Actinomycetota bacterium | reverse complement strand
TACGAGGCCGCCGCTGGACCCCGTCTGGCGGATGGACTCTCCACCTCTGATCTGGCCCACGTGGTGGCGCTCACCGAGGCCGATGCCATTCCCGCTGACCAGGCCAAGGCACTGCTCAGGGCCCTGCTTGATCTCGATGAGATCCCCGGCGATGAGTTCCCCTTTGACCCTGCGCTGGGCGATGCCTTCAACAGCCGTGAGCACCAGCTGAAGGAGCGCGCGGGCACGGTGGCCGCCGGCTGGCTGTCTGCCGGGCGCCCGCGCCGCGAGGCCTTTCGCGTGGGCCTTCGCCTGGTGGCACGCGACGCCGCGCGCGACCTGCACGACGCCTGTATTGATCTGGCGGCCGCGCTCACCCGGCTGGCCGACCGCCACGCCACCGACCTGGCGGCCGATTACACCTACCTGCAGCCCGCACAGCCCACGCGCCTGGGCCACCTCATTTTGGCCTACGCCTATCCGGTGCTGCGCGACGCCGAGCGCCTTCGCGCCATCCACGCCGAGCTCGACCTCTCGGTGGCGGGCGCTGGCGGGAGCGCCGGGTCGCGCTGGCCACTCGACCGCACGCGCCTTGCCGAGTTGCTGGGTGCATCGGGGGTGGTGCCGCATGTGAAGGACGCCATGTGGCAGTGGGACCCCTACCTGCAGTTGGTGGCCGCTGCGGCCACCACCGCCACCCACCAGAGCGAGATGGCGCAGGACCTTGAGATCCTGGCCAGCCAGGAGTTTGGCATTGCCTCGCTGGCTGATGAGCACAGCCGCGCCAGCGCGCTGATGCCGCAGAAGCGCAATCCGTACGCCCTGGCCGTGGTGCGTGCCACGGCCGGCACCGTGTCGGGTGACCTCACGGGAATCCTTGTGGCGCTGCACACGGGCTCGGCCCGCACCGATCACTTCCACGTACTGAACACCGTGGTGCCGCGCGCCATGGAGGAGGTGGTGGCGTCCACACGCCTGATGGCCGCTGTGGTTGACCGCATGACCCTCGACGCCACGCGCGCCGGCGAGGCCGCCCGCCGTGGGTTCATCACTGCCGCCGACCTCTCGGACGTTCTGGCGCAGGAGGCGGGCCTCGACTACCGCACCGCGCACCACGTGGTGGGCCGCGCCGTGAAGATGCTGGTGGATGCCGGACAGGACGAGTCGGCCCTCACTCCCGCGCTGCTGGCCGAGGCCGCGAAGGCGAGCGACGGCATCACCCTCGTGGTGGACGAGGCGCTCATCGCCCGTGCGCTCGACCCCGATGACGCCGCCGATACGCGCATGCAGCAGGGCTCATCAGCCCCCGGGGAGACCGAGGCCATGGTGGCCGGCTGCGAGGTTGCGGTTGACGAAGCCCGGGGCTGGAGTGCCCGGGAGGCTGAGCGGGCCACACGGGCACATCGTGCGCTCCGCGATCGTGCCCGGGAGCTCGCAGGCTCCTAGCCCGTACCGGGCACCACCGTGGTGCTCACCTTCACCCGCGCTGCGTAGCGTGCCAGCAGGCGGTAGAGCGCCGGGCCGATGATGAGCGCGAAGATGACGTTGCCCACTGCAGCGGCGATGTCGAACCAGGCGCTGGCCACGCAGGCGGTGATGAATGCGGCCCACGACACCTCGGGGCCGAAGGTGGCGAGAAACCACAGGTTCATGGCCCAGCCAAACGCGAAGCCCCACGCGCCGGCAACCACGGCCAGACCGAGGCGGGATCGCGTGGCGGGGCGAAAGACTGCCCCGCTGGCACCCACGGCACCCCACAGCAGCATCTGTGCGGGGGTCCATGGCCCCTGCCCCAGAAAGGCATTGGAGATGAGGGCAGCCAGTGCTCCCACGGCCATGCCGGCACGGGCGCCCAGAGCGGCTCCGGCCACGAGGCACATCGTGGTGACGGGCTTTACCGACGGGATGGCGGCGAACAGCACCCGGCCCGCAGCGGTGGCGGCACCCAGCGTGGCAGTGAGGGCCACCATCTTCGGCCCACCGGGCCCGCGCTCCCATGCCGCCCACCCCACAAGCAGCAGGACGAGGGCGGTGAGCAGGACGATCGACGCACCGCTCAAATGGTGAGCACCGTTGCCGGCGGCAGTTCGCCGGGCACCGGGCCCCCTTGGCGCATCACCAGCACCTCATCGGCCGCCGCCATGGCGAAGGGCGCGTCGTGGGTGGCCACCAGCACCGCCACCCCGTCGGCGGCGCGGCTGCGGATGATTCGGGCCAGGTCGCGCTTTCGCGCCGGGTCCATGCCACGCGTGGGCTCATCAAGTATCAGCACGCGCGGCCGGGCAACCAGAATGGCCGCCAGGGCCACGCGCTCGCGCTCGCCCACACTCAGGTCAAGGGGGTGGCGCTCCAGCATGTGGTCGAGCCCCATGTCGCGTGCGGCATCAAGGATGCGCGCGCTGCGGGCGTCACCCTCCACTCCGAGCGACGTGAGTGCCACCCCGATCTCGTCGGCAATGGTCTCTGTGAGCAGGTGGCGGCCCGGATCCTGCGGCACCAGACCAAGGCGCGGGAAGCGCAACTCGGGTGGGAGTGCCGACACGTCATCGTCGCCGATCATCACGCAGCCGGAGTCGGGGCAGTGCAGGCCCGCCAGCACGCGGAGCAGGGTGGTCTTGCCGCTGCCGTTCGGGCCCACCAGCGCCGTGACGCGGCCACCCACCAGCGCCATGGAGGCCTCGGTCATCACCCGGCGCTCACCGTGCCCGGCATCCACCGCCAGCACGCGCACGGCGGGTGGGCCGGGGACCTCACACGGCGGTGTGAGTACCACCACGTCGTCGTCGGGCTGCGGGGCCGGGCCCAGCAGCCCGTCGGTGACCGCCAGCACACGGTCGGCGATGGGGCGCACGCGCTCGCCACGGTGCTCGGCGATAACCACGGCAGTGCCGCGGTCGGCAAGGCGGCGGAGCGTGGCAGCCAGCGCAGTGGCGGCATCGTGATCGAGCTGTGAGGTGGGCTCGTCGAGCACCAGCAGGCGCGGCTCGCGGGCGAGCACACCGGCAATGGCCACGCGCTGGCGCTCGCCGGAACTCAACTCGTCGATGCGGCGGCCGCTCAGATGCGCGGCACCGGCGTCGCGGAGCGCCTGCTCCACGCGACGCACGATCTCGTGGGCAGGCAGCCCTGCGTTCTGCGGGCCGAAGGCCACGTCGCGGTCAACTGTGCCAAGCACGGCCTGCGACTCCGGATCCTGGAACACGATTCCCACCGCCCCGCCGAGTGCCGCGGGCGGCAGTGCCAGGGCGTCGTGGCCGTCCACCTCCACCGCGCCCGATACGGCGCCGCCGTGGAAGTCGGGCACCAGACCGGCGAGGGCGCGCAGCAGTGTGGATTTTCCGCCGCCGGATGGCCCCTCCAACACCACGACCTCGCCGGCGTGCACATCGAGGCTCACGCCACGGAGCGCCGGGCTGGTCGACCCCCCGTAGGCGAACGCCAGATCGCGCACGCGGGCGACGATCTGCCGCTCTGCGGGATCGGGGTACTGCATATGGGCCCCGTCTGGGTCCCCGTGCACCGTCACCTCTTCGCCGAAGGTCATTGGTGCCGAGGGCGGAGGTAGGTCTCCTGACTTCCGGTCATCACGCCTCCACGGCCTTCCCGGTTTCCCAGTGGCTGGCTTTCGCCGTGTGGAGACGCTCACGGTTCACAGTGGCGGGACCGCGCCGGAATTGCACCGGCTTCCCTTGACCACCGCCCATGGCGTTGTGGGGTGAGGCTACTAGAGCGCGGGAAGCACGACGCCATGGGCGAGCGCCATGCCGGCAATCACCACGCCACCCAGCGTCACGACGAGCACCGCGACACGCACTGCACCACGGCCGATGCGGCCCAGGCGGTCGCGAAATGCCGGGGCCAGCCCGTTGGGGGCGGCCCAGGCGAACCACACGGCCAGCACCCCGCCGGCCACCAGGTAATCGATGACGATGAACCCCGAGGGGTCAACGCCACGCAGTACCTGGATGATCATCACGGCGACGGCGGCCAGCAAAACCATGAGGAGCAGGGTGCGAATGGCACCCCGCACGCTCATGGCGCGGATTTCGCCCGCAGAGAGATCCCCGCCCCCAGCGACCGCCGCACGCATCCGGCGCTCGCCCACCTCCATGCGAACAAAGAGGAGGACGAGCGCCAGAATGAGCGCGATGTGCGGGATGTGGGCGAGGAAGAGTTCCACAGCCAACCCTGTCTGCTACTTGACCTCGGACCCCTGGCGAACCGAGGGGTCGTCGAACGGCGAACGCCTGAGCGTTGTGTAGAGGTTGACCAGGAAGATGATCTGAGCGATGACCAGGATGGCGAGGAACACCAGCGACAGGCGGGTCAGGTCCATGTAGTTCTCGGGCAGGCGGGCCCATCGACGTGGAGCGCCATCAAGGCCCTGCCACATCTGGCATACCACCCAGCCATACGCGCCGATCACGGTGCCCCAGAGGTGCCAGCTGCCCAGACGCTCGTTGAAGTGCGGTCGCCCCGTGAGTTCCGGGAGGAACGCGTACATGGCGCCGAAGATCAGAAGGCCCATGTTGAGAAAGGCCATGTTGTGGAAGTGGCCGACCACCCACAGGGTGTTGTGCAGGGTGTCCTGGAATGCCGATGTGGCGTTGATGATTCCCTGAAGCCCGGCGACCAGCCACGAGATGGCACCGGCGATGAGGAACTTCGACGCGGCGTTCCACTGGAAGTCGGATCGCCAGATGGTGGCCGCAAGCGAGAAGAGGCTCATGGCCGAGGGCAGCACCAGCGCGTAGGTGGTGGGCTGCATGATCGTGCCGAGCGTTTCCTGAACGTCGTTGCCGTCGGGGTAGTTCATGTACAGGTGGTGCGCCCACACGAAGAGGTTGAACGTGAGCGCGATGAGCCACGACACCGCGACTGCCCGTCCGGCCACGAGCGGCCTGCCCGCGTATCTCGGGATGAGGTAGTAGTAGGTGGCCGCGGCGGGGAAGAGCAGCAGGTAGACGACCGGGTGGCCGAATGCCCACAGCAGGTTGCCCGCCAGCAGGGTGTTGATGGAGAAGCCGCTGTCAGCCGACTGGATGATCTGAAATACGAGGAGCAGCGCGAACGGCAGCGTGGCCAGAAACATGTCCAGCGCGTTGACTGCGAGCGGCAGCACCGGGTATGGCTCAACCCCGCGCTTGGTCTTGAAGCGTGACGGCCACAGGAGTCCGAATCCGAAGGCCAGACCGATGCGCTGTCCCAGCGTGTCCTTCTCGGGCTTCAGGGCTGGCGAGATGACGGTGTGCAGCACCCCTGCGCAGTAGGCGAGGATGGAGACACCGGCCAGAAGTACGGACGCCGAGAACACGCCCGTGACCAAGTCGCTCCACTGCCCGGAGGAGTTGAAGGCCAGCGGGTACAGGAACACCCATGATCCACCGAAGCCGCCGAGCAGCGTGGTGACCACGATGCCGAGCACTCCGATGACCATGG
>CANJMX010000107.1 GCA_947475125.1 Actinomycetota bacterium | reverse complement strand
GGCCACAGCGCTGGCCCGGCAAAGGCATTGACGGCCAGCGCCGCACTCATCACTGCGAGCAGCACCTGCGTGATGAACAGCACCCGGCGGCGATCAATGGCATCGGCATAGGCACCGCCGATGAGTGACAGCACGATGAGCGGGGCCAGTTCCACCAGGCTGACGAGACCCACCGCGAGCGATGAGCCCGTGAGCGTGAACACCTGGTACGGCACGGCCACAAGCGTGATCTGGCTGCCGATGAGCGAGATCGACTGGCCGGCGATGAGCAGGCGCAGATCGCGCGACCTGCGAAGGGGGCTGAGGTCGGCGAGGACACGTGGGCTCACCGGCCCAACCTACCGGGCGTGGGGGCTGCCAGACTGCGGACGATGGGCATCGGCCACTCCCACGATCAGGACAGCGATCACACGCATGGGGCAGTGGATCCCGACCTGCGCGACTCGCGCGCAGGCATGCGGGCCCTCGTCATCTCACTGGTCATCCTGGGTATCACCGCCGCCATCCAGGCCGTGCTGGTGGTATTCACCGGGTCTGTCGCGCTGCTGGCCGACACCGTGCACAACGTGGGTGATGCCTTTACCGCCATCCCGCTGGGGGCGGCATTTCTTCTGGGGCGCCGCCCGGCGACCGACCGCTTCCCATACGGCCTGCACCGGTCGGAGGACCTGGCCGGAATCGTCATCGTGCTCATCATCTTCTTCTCGGGTGGCTATGCCATCTACGAGGCCATCAGCCGGTTCATCCACCCCGAGGAGCCCAGCCACCTGTGGGTGCTCGCCATCGCGGGAATCGTCGGCTTCATCGGTAACGAGTGGGTGGCCGAGTACCGCATTCGGGTGGGTCGTCAGATCGGCTCAGCGGCGCTGGTGGCAGATGGTCAGCATGCGCGGGTGGACGGCTTCACGTCGCTTGGGGTGCTGGCAGGCGCTGTAGGAGTGATGCTGGGATTTCCGTTGGCCGACCCGATCGCCGGGCTCCTCATCGGCCTGCTCATCATGAAGATCGTGTGGGACGCGGCAAAGCACATCGGCACGCGCATGCTCGATGGAATCGATCCCGATGTGGTGGTGGCCATCCGCCAAACGGCGTCGGCCGTGTCAGGCGTGGATGACGTCCATGAGGTGCGAGCACGTTGGGTGGGCCACCGCGTGTGGGTCGAGATCAACATCTCGGTGGCCGACGACCTCTCGGTACTCGAAGGGCATGGCATTGCCGGCGCTGTGCAGCACCGACTGGCCCACGACGTGCCGCACCTCGGCACAGTGGTCGTGCATGTGGATCCCACTTCTCATGGCGGTGAGCGTCATCACGCGCACCTCCATCATCACGAGCACGCGGATGATCACGGCGATGGCCACGGCGCCGACCACGCGGGCGAGGCCTGAGGCGACGATGGCTGACGGGTCGCTCTCGCTGGCCGATTGGCGACGGCGGGTCGCCGACCTGTATGCCGACGTGAGGCGGGCTGGTGGCGGCCCGGATGCGTGGGCTGCGTGGCGTACCGGACGCGACGCGCTGCTGGCAGGGCATCCCGACACGCCCGTGCCGGCGGCCCTCCGTGAGGGCTTTACGGGGATGAACTTCTTCGACTACGACCCATCGTGGTGCCTCACCGGCCGGCTGGAGTCGTCGGATGCCGCGACGCTGGCAGGGCCGGAGGGGTCCTTCGCGTCGCTCGGCACCGTCGTGGCGCTCCGGGGCGATAGCGAGATCCGGCTCACGCTGCTGTGGCTCGAGGGCTACGGCGGCGGCCTGTTCCTGCCATTTCGTGACGGCACCCGTGGCGATGACACCTACGGGGGCGGGCGCTACCTCATCGACCAGGCGAAGGGCGCAGATCTCGGGGCGCTGCCCGATGGCCAACTGGTGCTCGACTTCAACTTCGCCTACCACCCGTCATGCGCGCACGACGCGAAGTGGACCTGTCCACTCGCCCCACCAGAGAACACCATCGCGCAGTCCGTGCGCGCAGGGGAGATGCTGCCCGGCGGGCAATAGGCCCCACAGCCACGTCAAACGCGTTCGAGGCGGGCATGGGCACAGCGAATCCGCGGCAATACACGGGCCCCCCAAGGGGCGTGCACATTTGTGACGGCGACTGACCCCCACCGGGGTCTGACCCCAAGCAGGTAACAATCGGGCACCGAAGCCGGCGAAATGCGTGCCCACAAGGGGCGTGCACATTTGTGACGGCGACTGACCCCCACCGGGGTCTGACCCCAGGTTGTCCCCACACGCGTGGCGTGCACAATTGTGACGGCGACTGACCCCCGCCGGGGACTGACCCCCACCGGGGACTGACCCCCACAGGGGACTGACCCCGGGGTACGGCTTCTAGTAGATGGCGCCGTTGGTCAGGTCGCGCGCACTTGGTGCGTTCAGCCATGCGTCGACGCGCAGGGGTCGCGGGCTGGCGAGAGGCTGAAGGGCATCGAGGGCACGCGGCGCCCCCAGAAGCCAGTGGCCGTCGCGGTGCACCACCTCGGTGACCACCTCGGCGCGGTCGGTGGTGAGTGCGGGGGCGCCGAAGCCAAAGATCTTCTCGGCGGCCAGGGTGGCCGCCACTCGTGTGCGGGCCTCAATCTGTACGCGGTGATCTGCGCGCTCCATCTCGCCGGCATGCGCGGACAGGGCCTCAGTGATCTCGCCCACCCGTTCGTCGTCGAGCGATGTCACCACCGTGGGCATGGGGAGGTCTCCCCAGATCGCCCACATCCACCACGGCACCGAATCGCCCGACGCTGCGAGCACGTCCCGGATTGCGCGACCGGTCATCTCGTGTCCGTGGTGCACATCATGCGGTCCGGGGCCAACGATCAGATCGGGCGGATCCTGGCCACTGAGTGCTGCGGCGATGTGCTCGCGGGCGGCCGCCTCCGCTGCCAGCAGGTCATCTCCCGCCGACATCAGGATTGGGGGATCGACGATGCGGAGGGCGAATCCGGCACGGCGGCACGCCTCGGTGACCTCTGCACGCCGCCGCTCGTGGTCGGCCTCGCGGCCCAGGGCCAAGGCCAGATTGGTCACCTCGTGACCGGCGTCGCGCAGGGCCATGAGCGTTGCGGGCGCACCCATCAGTTCGTCATCGGGGTGCGGGGAGATATGGAGTACTCGCAATGTCAGTGTCCCTTCGCGCGCGAGGTTCGGTCGTACGCGCCCGCCCAGGCCGGTGCGTCGGCATTGAGATCGGCGAGGTGAGCCAGGTCGATGGCCAGCGCGATGGCGGCGGGCAGCGCGAAGATGGGGGCGAGCCGCGGATCGGCATCCGGCGCGCCCTGGAGCGCGACCACCCGTGCACCGCCCTCGGCGAAAATCGTCGCGGCTTCTGTGAGCAGTGGGTCGGGCTGCACGCTGGCGACCGTCACGGCAAGATCGCCTGGGATGGTGGCGAACCGCCCGGTCGTGGCCCCTTCGCGGGTTTCGTAGCCATCCACCGGCAGGATGGACACCTCGCGCAGGCACAGCGCCGTGTGCAGCGCTGCCGGCCAGGCGGCACCCGTGCCCACGCACACTCCGGCATGGGGGCGTGGTCCAGCATCCCGTGCACTCGCCCCGGCGGCGTCCACCAGCGCGGCCAGGACTTCCCCGGCGCCCAGCACGGCACGGCCCAGCGCATCGTCCTGCGACATGCGGGCGATGATGGCCAAGCCGGCCGCCAGCGATCCGGCATATCCCTGAGTGTGAGTGCGTGCCCGCAGGGTGTCCACCACCACGATTGCCCGCGCCTCTGCGGCCGTGCCGATCGTCGAACCGGCATTGGCGGTAATAGCCGCAATGGGGCGCGGCGCCCCCGATGCGATCGCCTCGATGACATCCCTGAACTCACCGGAGCTTGAGAGCGCGAGCAGGCGGTCGCCCTCGCGCCAGGCGAATGCACCACGGGCCACCAGACCACCGGGCACAGCAATGAGGTCAACCGGGGGGTGGGGTACGTCGAGCCATGCGAGCGACAGCGCCAGGGCGACATGCCACTGCGCGCCATTGCCAGTGACGACGACCCTCTGCACACCGGGCGCGGTGAGGAGCGCGGCGACATCGTCGAAGCCTTCGGCATGGGTGACCGTGCGGGTGACGGTCTCCGGGGTGAGCAGCAGATCGGCCCATAGACCGGTGTCCGCACGCGAGGGCACGCAACAGACCGTAGCCGGGGATGACCCTCGGCGCGCCCGATTACGCATCGTGTCGCTAGCCTCGGCGCATGAGTGATGATGCGGCGGAGGATCAGCCGCGCTGTCCCACGTGTGGGGAGCGCGATTCGGAGGACATCGGCCAGGACGTGCGCCGATGTGGCAATTGCACCTACGTGTGGATCCCCGGCGGGGCCGCTTGACCTAGGGCGTGGTGCTGCTGTTCACGGCGTCGGCGCCGGCCTTCAGCTCCTTCTCCAGCGTGCCGTTGACGAGGTCGTCGTAGACGACGCCACACTTCTCCACGTTGCCCGTGTCGTAGCCCTCTGCGAACCAGTACTCGCGCTGGACGGAGGTTCCGTGGTTAAACGTGGCGGCATCGGCCACCTGGCCGGCGTCACCGGTGAGGCGGTCGTCGCCGATGCGCTCAAGCGCCCCGAGCACCTCCTCGACATCCCCGTCCTCAATGCGTCCCTCGTCCCGCACCGTCGACATCCAGGCACCCATCAGGCAGTCGGCACTCAGCTCGTTGGCCACGGACATGAGGTTGGCCGCGTCGGGGTTGTCCTCGACGGCCTTGCTGGTGGCCTCGGAGATGCCGCTGAGGGCCTGCACGTGATGCCCGAACTCGTGGGCCACCACCGCTGCCACCGCGGCGTCGTTACCACCCTGGTCGGTGGCGCCGATGAGGCGGTCGCGGAAGAAGGCGATGGGCAGCACCATCGTTGCGTCGGCGTCGCAGTACGCCGGGCCGGTGTCGGTGGCGTCCATCTGGCCGCAGGCGGTCTGGCCGACGGTCTCCACCACCTTCACCACGGAATCCTTCCAGGTACCGGCGTCGCCCAGATTCGCCTTCCAGAACATGTTGAGCTCGGCCCCGAGACTCGTCAGTTCGTCGCGCAGGTCGGCGTACCCGGTGGTGGATGTGGCATCGGTGGCCGTGGTGTCAACGGCGGCGGCGTCGGCACCGGGTCCGGCAGCGGCCGCCGCGGAGGTATCGGCGGATGGGCTGGAGTCGCTCCCTCCGCAGCCGGTCAGCGGAATGGCGGCCAGCGCGAGTACGGCTCCTGCAGTGGCCAGGGTGCGAGTTCGGGTACGGAAGATCACGGCTGTCAACCTCGGGTAGGGGAACTCGGCGAGGCTACCAATGCGGCACGACGCACTGCGATGGCTACGAGGCGAGCAGGTCGCGAACGCCCGATGGACCCGCACGCAACAGGGCAGCAGCACGCCTGGCGGCACTCGCGCGATCGAGTAACTCACGAGCGCTCACGTCGTCGTGGGCCATAACGGCCTCGGCGGCCTCGCGCTGCGCGTCG